>DNBZ01000354.1:6726-8934 GCA_003484585.1 Bacteroidota bacterium
AACAGAGCGAAGCCCTGAGAAATTCTTAACTTGGCTGAATACCAATATTGATAAAAATCCATCTATTATTAGCGGTCATGAAATAGCATACTATGCTGCTGTGCCTAATGACAATATTGATTTTTTCTTATTTAACACTACACCTTATCGCTTCGATTTTGATACCTACCAAAATCTATATCTTATAAGTGAAAAGACTTGGCCTAATCATGAGGTAGTCTCTAAATATGCGGTGCAGAATACTGTAAGTTGGGACTGGATTAAAAACTCTGGAACACGTACCTATAAAAGCTTGTATTTGCTAAAGGCTAAATCTGTGCAGGATTACAACCATGCTTTAAGAAAAATGAAAAGTGCAAATACCGCAGAGCGAAGCAAGTTCACCTATCAATAGACTATTTTAAAAATGTGACGGTGCCCTTGTCGGTATGGTAGTAATTATCCCAGCCCTTGTAGGTTACAATCCAAAAATAGACGTTGCTGTATTTAATTTCGTCATTCTTATATTCACTAGACCATCTTTTGTTTTTATCAGTAGTCTCAAAAACCTTTTCGCCCCATCTATTGTATACCTTCATCTCAAACTCACGTACAAATACATCTGTCCAGCCGAACGAGTCGTTCAGATTATCTCCATTTGAGGTCACTGCATTGGGCACAAATACGAGTGGAGGCTGAATAAGGTAAATATCGTTACTTCGACTTGTAGCATTGTAGCTTCCATCGTTTTCATAAGCTACTACACTATACCAGTATCCTCCCCAGTTGTAATCTAGATCTATATCTCTATATTCTAAAATAGGATTATTGAGTCGCACAATTGGTCTTAGAATACCTGTGTCTACAGATCGTCTCAGTTCATATTCTCTTACACCTCCATTCCAAGCAACGTAGTCATCCCACCATAGGTCAAACTTAAAACGAGGAGTTACGCCTTTCTCATTGATGGACTCACCTCGTATCACTATGGAGCAGCCGATGTTACTATACGCACTGTTATGACCGCAGTCATCTACCACCTTTATTCTATAGCAGTATGAAGTAGTATTTACATCTACGTTCCCATCAGAGTATGACGTGTCTTCTATATCGTCGATAGACTCTATATACTCCCAATTAGACTTACCACGAATACTTTTATACACTTCATAAAACCCAAAGTCCTGTTCATTTGATTTTAAGAATACAACAAGAATAGAGTCTCCTGCAACAGTAGTAGTAACTAAATAAGTAGACTCTACAGGCACTTCACTTTCTTTTACACTACTAAGCAGATAGGATGGTTCCCCTAAAAAATTGCAAATATCTTCGACTACCAAATAGTAGGTATAATCTCGCACTCTTGGATTTATAACGTCTTTATCTAAGTATGTACCAGCGTCTTGCGTGTAAAATGTATCTAAAACAGACACCACACCACTAGGGCTTATTTTGTAAAGCATCATTCTATAGAAATAGTCCGATTCTGGTGTAGCTACCCATTCCATCTTAAGGTAATCCTCCTGCGAAAAAAAGAGACAAAAAACTTCAGGTGGTGGCAGCTTATCTGGTTCACTTACTATAATAGTAATGGTGGTAGCACTATCATTAAAAACAGGACAACCAACATCCCTAGCATACACCTCTATTTCGAAAGTATCTCCAGCATTTTTACATGTAAAAAGCATCTTAAAATAGGCCTCTATTTCTCCTACTCCTGCATACTCTTCTTGGTACTCTGTCAAATCTAATTTAAGGTCTTCGGGGATATCAAAAGAAACGTAAAGTGAATCTAACTCAGGATCTCTGATTTTATACGTAAACTCAAAAGAGTCAAAAACAGTGACCTTTATAGTATCAGCTATCCTTGTATTAAAAACTACTTCTTCTAATTCAGGCTTCTCATTATAGTCTACCATCGCCAGTTTAAAAGAGGCATTACTACATCTAGGACTTGGGTTATTTTCTGAAAATACTCCAGTCGTAGTGGGAAAGTCACTTACTCTAGTGGATGGTGATATCTCACTAGGGCAACTACTGCATACGCTTTGGTATACTATGCCTCGCTTATCAAATCTACTCGTACCGCCGTCTACGTGATCTCCTGTCACATTACCACCAAAGTAGGTGGCAAAATCTAGATCAGCTAAGTTTTCTGTAAACACAATAAGGTGAAAGTCTTTGCCGTCCGTAGTACTTTGAAATGCATTATCGGTAAGCGGCATATCA
>DNBZ01000181.1 GCA_003484585.1 Bacteroidota bacterium
ATACGTCTGATAATTGCTAAACTCACTCCTCTGCGTCCAGTCTAGACTGCCCCAGCCATCTCCTCGAGGACAGCCGCCTTGTATTACAAATTGTGGTACAACTCTATGGAAGAATTTGCCATCATAGAAACTTGAGTCAACAAGCTTTAAGAAATTAGAAGTGGTCCCCGGAGCATCTTCGACGAAGAGTTGGAGCGTGATATTTCCTTTGTTTGTTTCTATAATTACTCGTTGGTCTGCAGGAATAGTTTTCACAAAATCCCAATCAATTGGGTGGTTGTATGGGGGTTTGTATCCTTCAAACTTCTCGCCATCAAGGGCTTCTATTGCTTTGCAGATATCGATGTAGGTTTCAGCTTGTTGTGGGAGTTTGAGTTGGGATTTGACTTGCTGCACAAGTGCAAGTAAATCAAATCCATGTGTAATGGTGCTAGACTCTTGTATTCTAATGGCGGCTAAACTTTGCAGTGCCATGTCTTTGGAATTTAATGCGACATTTATATAATAACCTTCACTATCTGGATGAGAATGAGATATGATGTACGAAAATGCAGCACTTCTTACCCCGATGTTAATTGTCGTGTCGGCAATTAAAAATCTAAGTTGTTGAGATTCGTCCCAAGACCACGACTGTTTAGTATTTATGAGCTCTACTTTTTGGTAATTATTTAAGCTATCAAATTCACTCCATTTTAGGCTTTTCTCTCTTGTTTTTTCGCCTTTTAATAACCCTAATCTTTCCTTCACTTCATCATATCTAGTAACCCCAATCAACGAGTCAACCAATGCCAAATTGCCATCCTTACGCAAACTCCGATACACATAATGCCCTGCTAAACTTGCCACTGCTGGATTTCCGTCATTCACTAACTTCATCATTCTTTTATTCAGTACGTCAGACGTAAATCCTTTTTGACTTAATCTAAAAACCCCATATGCCCAACCCAGTTGCAGAGCAGAGTCTTGGTATTCGTTTTCCTCAAAGAGTTTAATGGTACTAGAATCTCCACATTTGCCTATAGCTTCCATCACATGCCGCCTATTGGCTGGGAAGAGTTCTTGGTCAAATGCTTTTATCAAAATGCCTAAAGCTTTGGTGCTACCTATCTGCCCCAGAGCAAATGCAGCTGCTCTGCGTGGCATCGGATCTTGGTCTATCTGGAGCATCTGGTTGAGATACGGTATGGCTATAGTATCTTGAATACTGGCAAAGGCCAAAGCTGCAGCTACTCTATGGCTTTCTTTTTTAGCCTTTAGAAGTGGCAGTAGAGCCTTGGTATCTCTCCGGTCTTGCAGCTCGTAAATGGTTATGAGTTTCTCGTCGCTAAACTTGTTTGGTCCTTCGTTTTTTGGTCCGCAAGCGGTGAAAACAAGTAGAAGAATGATTGCATTTTTCATCGGCACAAATGTAGGATTTATACTCTTTCTATTTTCTTAGTGTTAGGTTAACGTTAGCATAACATAGCCACGATACACTTGCAGTGTGAAAGTACAACTAACAGCTATATTCCTTTGTCTTGCAGCACTTGCATCAGCTAACAATCCGTTGAAAATAAAAGTACTAGATGAGAATAAAGAACCGCTTACGGGAGTGAAAATAACTGCAGTAGAAGAGAAGGTGACTTTATTTACTGATTTTGACGGTGTAGGCGAAGTCTCACAGGTACAAAGCCCTAAAGTTTACAGAGTAGAGTACGTTGGATATGAGTCTAGCTATGTCAGAATAACTTCTAGTGACAAGGAAGATATCAAAATCACTCTTCGTAAAAGCGGACTATAATATTCGGTTATAGTCAAATCAATTTTATTATTTCTCAATCAGCAGCTCGGCATCTTACCTTTGTACTATGTCTATAGTAGTAGCAACGGATAACGATTTTAATGATGCAATAGCATCTAATGATAAAGTAGTGGTAAAATATTTTGCCAACTGGTGCGGAAGCTGCAAGCTTTTTTCACCTAAATATAAGAGACTATCAAACGATGAGCGTTTTTCAGACGTGACTTTCTTAGATGTGAATGCAGAAGAAAATCCAGAAGCTAGAAAAGTAGCCGAGGTAAATAGTCTTCCGTTCTTTGCCGTATTCAAAGGAGGAAAACTCCTAGAAGGAGCCGCTACGAGCCTAGAACCAAAAGTAGTGGAGATGATAGAGAGCCTAGCATAAAGCATTTTTCGATACATTCTTCGTCCTTTGGTCGAAGAACACTCAAATTGACAACAGTAGTGCTAAATTGATTATAGTTTTGTCACTCTGAGTGATTCGCCTAAGCGAATTGTACCGAAGAGTAAACTTAAACTTATACTTTACCATGAAAATACCAGTAATTAAAAAACTAGCGGAGGCCTATAGCCTAGCAGACTTACGAGCAGCAGAAGAGGCTTTGTATAATGAAGAGACACCCGCTATAGAGATATTAGGTGATGACGAAGGTGAGCAACTTACTCACGTATTAGCGGCAATATTTATCAAAGAACATATGAGCGATAACAGCTCTGACCTTAAGACGGCACTTCGAGAGTACACGCTAAAGGTACGAAATAGTATAAGCTAAGAAGATTGTATCAAATGAGATTTAAAAGAGTTCTTTCCTTGAAAGGAAAGAACTCTTTTTCAGGTATAATCAAACTTAGTTTTTTATAAGCTTAGCATTATATATGGCTTGGTTGTTTTCTCCACGAAGGTAA
>DNBZ01000010.1 GCA_003484585.1 Bacteroidota bacterium
ACTTGCATCATAATGACCACAGCTCATAATTCAGATTCTCACTCAGCCATTAGTTCTTGGTTAGATGACTTTGGTGATGATATGTACTCATGGGCGTACTACAAAACTAGTAGCAGAGAAACAGCAGAGGATCTAGTACAAGATAGTATGCTCTCTGCATACAAGTCTTTTGATAAGTACAAGCCAGGGAGCAACCCCAAAACTTGGTTATTCACTATCTTAAACAATAAAATAATCGATTACTACCGCAGCAGTAATACAAAGAAATCTGTGAACCAAACCACCTTACAAGGGAATAAGCTAGATGATGATAATTTTGATAGCAATGGACTTTGGAACAAGGCACAAGAGCCACTTTGGGCTAACACGGAAGAGCACCTTTTAGATAATCCAGATTTTCTGGCTGTAATGGGTGATTGCATAGAAAACCTACCGCCAAATTGGAAAGGCGTGGTACTAGGAAAATACTTTCATCATAAGAAGGGGGCACAGATTTGTAAGGAACTTGGTATCACATCGTCTAACCTATGGCAGATGGCACATAGAGCTAAGTTGCAATTAAAAGAATGTTTACAAACCAACTGGAAAGACAAGTAAGATGAATCCACTAATGAAAATAGCAATGGTATCTTGCAAGCAAGCTGCTATGCTGGGAGCTAAAGCATCATTCAACGCTCTTACCGTATTTGAAAAAATGAAGCTAAAGATGCACGTTAAAATGTGTATTGCATGCCAGTCTTACAAAGCCAATAGTGAACTAATAGACGAAGCTGTTGCCAAAATACTGGAGCAAAAAGAAAAACAAGAATTATCTCTGAGTGCTGAGCAACGTAAAAAGATTTTAGACGCTATTCAATAGAATAGCTTGTAAGGGTTCGTAATATTCTGCGTACTATCATCTATAGAAACAACTAAGATGAAAAAAATAATTTTAATTTTAATGCTAGGAGTCGGCTTTGCAAGTTGCAAGTCTACCACCAAAACTACCGATACTACAGCGGCTAACAGCATTAGCTGGGCTAGTACCACTACACTAGCAGAAGCTAAGCAAAGTGCTACAGAAGCGGGTAAACCCATCTTTATAGATGTAAGTACTGTATGGTGCGGGTATTGTAAAAAAATGAAGAAGAATGTATATACTGATGCGGCTGTAGCACAGGCTATGAATGCAGATTATATTCCTCTTGCTTTGGATGGAGAAAAAAGTGATGGTGCTGAGCTAGTGAGTAAATTAGGCATTAATGGTTTCCCTACTCTATTGATATTAGATGCTCAAGGAAATGTACTCAAGAAAAATACGGGGTATCTAGATGCCCAACAGCTTATTGCTTTCCTGAAATAAAAAAAAATCATTCACCCTACTTACCTCTTCTCAAATAGAGGTAAAAGTATAATTAAAAATACGGCTTGTGCTTAGATGCATAAGCCGTATTTTTAATTACTCCTCAGATTTCATGACTTCCAAAGGAATATTGCCATATACAGAAGCTACTTCAGTAAAACTACTCCAGTAGCTTCCAATTATCTTTTTCGCATTACTCAATAAAATCAGGTCTACTAGTGCTTGCTGTATACCTTCGGGTCTTTTTCTAGCAAGCTCTGAGGCATAATACACTATGGACTCCCCTATTACTTTTTTTAGAATTTTAGCTTCCCCTCTGTCATCCGTAGCTAAATAAAACTTGATATCGGCATTCCGTTTTTGTTCCTTCTTTAGCCTTTGAATAAATAATGCAGTAGGACTATTTGCTTTTGACATAGTATTATCTCCTCTACGGATATGCACGCCAATATAATCGTCTCCTGTTTCAGATAAGCGACTATTGGCAGTTTCGGCTATTCCATCTGCAGGTATCAGGTAAGACAAGCAGCTTAAATCCTCATAAAAATGCTCGCAAGTATCTATAAACACTGTCTCTGCATCTTTTATATGCTCTAGTAAATCGTTTTGAGAGCTACTCAAACTTTTTAGGCCTTCATCATTTAGTTGAATATCAAAATTTTGGTACGTACTCCACAGTTTTTTTCGTCGCTGTCTATGAGCTATTTTATTCCAACTTTTTATGTACACAGACTCTACTATTTCTATATCCTCTAACTTTTGGAACAAGTCAAAAAACGAGCAATTCAATGCTACATTATTAATCCAAAGTACCTCTACGGTTGTCTTTAGCCTTTGACTTAGGGCTATACTAGATGCTATTACCCGCATTCTATTACCTAAGCCTCCATTCGCTTTTACTACTATTTTCATATCTAATAATGACTTGCAATTTAGTAAGTATAAAGCATACTATTTAAAAGAATTTCTTAAAATCGACTATCCACGATAGCAGAGCGATAGATGTATTTAAATCGTCTCATTTTAATCTCAGAGTAAAAATAGAAATCTTTTATCACCTCACCTAGAATTGTCCATGACAATGCTAACCTCTCCTCAAGCAGAGGTTTTCTATTGTTTAAGACATATAATTAACACCGTGCATTTGGGTTCTTTTACAAAGCCGAATTCCTTACTTTTGCACTTTTATTTCGAGCAAGAAAAATGTCGCACATGGCCAAAGGCAACAAATACCCACAATACAAGCAACTAGATGTACCAAGTACTGAGAAATCAGTCCTTGAATATTGGAAACAAAATAAAATTTTCGAGCAAAGTATAGCCAATCGAGCTGACGGTAAGTCTTTTGTATTTTACGAAGGGCCACCATCTGCTAACGGTATGCCAGGCATACACCACGTAATAAGCCGAAGTATAAAAGATGTATTCTGTAGATACAAAACATTACAAGGCTATAAGGTAGAGCGAAAAGCAGGTTGGGATACACACGGCCTACCGATAGAGCTACAAGTAGAAAAAAAACTTGGCATAACCAAAGAAGATATAGGCACTAAAATATCTGTAGAAGAATACAACGCTGCATGTAGAGAGGATGTTTTAAAATTCAAAGACAAGTGGGACGAACTTACTGAGAAAATAGGTTACTGGGTAGACCTAGAAAATCCGTATGTAACCTACGAGAATGAGTATATAGAGTCTGTTTGGAACCTACTAAAAAGACTACATGAAAAAGACTTCTTATACAAAGGGCATACTATTCAGCCTTTTTCTCCTGCTGCTGGGACAGGGCTTAGTTCTCATGAGCTTAATCAACCAGGCACATACAAGAATGTAAAAGACACTACTGTAGTAGCTCAGTTTAAACTAGAAAACCCTGCCGGGCTAGATCTAGATTTAGCGTGGGGAGACACCTTCTGCATAGCTTGGACTACTACTCCATGGACTCTGCCCAGTAATACGGCTCTAGGCGTAGGCCCTAAGATAGACTACTCTGTAGTAAAGACTTATAACCAATATACCTTTGAGAAAATCACGGTGCTACTGGCTACTAAATTAGTAGATAAGTACTTCTCAGAAAAAAATGCTGTATTAGAGCTAGAGGATTACAAAGCAGGGGATAAAACAATCCCTTTTGAAATAGTAAAGGAAATAAAAGGTGCTGCACTAGTAGGCCAAAAGTACGAGCAGTTGATGCCTTATCAGCAGCCAGAAGAAGGAAGAGCATTCGAAATAATAGCTGCCAACTTTGTAACTACGGAAGATGGAACCGGTATAGTACACCTTGCTCCTAGCTTTGGTAGTGATGACTATATCGCCGCTAAACAAAACGGTATAGGTTTTCTGACACTAGTAGATAGACAAGGAAAATTCATAGATGGCGTAGGAGAATTCTCTGGTTTATATGTGAAAAACTATAAAGAAGACGATGAATCTGCAGAAGGCTATCAGAGTGCCGATGTAAAAATAGCAATCAAGTTAAAGACAGATAACAAGGCATTTAAAGTAGAAAAGTATGAGCACAGTTATCCGCATTGTTGGAGAACAGATAAGCCTA
>DNBZ01000267.1:0-9890 GCA_003484585.1 Bacteroidota bacterium
TCTAGAGGTGACTATCTAGAACAAGACGTACTAGAGCTCAATAACCTTTTGTATGCAATGGAATACAATCGTACTAGAGAAAACATTTCGCTAAAAGCTCAGTACATAAACCAAGACGACCTCTCTATAACCAATGAGAAAATAGACATCTACAATTTTAAACTAAGTAAAGGTAGAAACAAAAGCTACGGCGAGTATCGCATGGCTTTATCTAATAGTGAGCAGAGAGTAGCCTATATAGTAGAGCATCCTGGAGATGATGATTCTAAATCGGTGGCTACTGTCAAGGTGTTTGACGATGAATTTGAACTGAAATGGAAGAGTAAAATTACGCTATCCTCTAGCAAAGAAAACACAAGACTATACTCTGTAGACGTGAGTGACCAAGGAATGGTGCACGTGCTTACTAAAGTTTATAGTGAAAAAAGGGAAAGAGATGAACGTAACTACGAATTTTATCTTCTTACTGTTAACGAATCTGGCATAGTGAGCGAAGAGAAATTAGAGCTAAAAAGCAATTATATACACGACATAGAACTAAGAGTAACAGAGAATGGCGACATCATGTGCGGAGGTTTCTATAGCAGAGAGGGATGGACAGCAGACGGTATATTTTTTATGACCTTAGATGGTCAAAGCTTGGATATAAAAGAATACTCCATTAAAGAATTTGAAATGGATTTTCTTACCTCTGGTCTTAACGAAAGACAAGCCGCTAAAAAAGAAAGGAAAAAAGATAAAGGCAAAGAAGTGGGTTTGACCAATGTGGTGTTTCGAGAGATTATACAACGTGAAGATGGAGGTGCTATTTTAGTAGGCGAGTATGTGAGGGTCTTTACTACTACTACTACAGATGCTAATGGCAACACGAGCACGACCACCCACTATTATTATGACGATATATATGTAATAAACATAGACCCAGAAGGACAGATAGAATGGGCTAAAAAAATACCAAAAATTCAACACAGTAGTAATGATGGTGGTTTTTATTCTGGATTTTTCTCTGTGGTAAAAGATGATAAAATACATTTCTTGTTTAATGACCATCCTGACAATGCAGGAGAAATGGATCCACAAGAAATAACGTCCTATAGTAGGAATTTAAAGTATAGTTCTTTGATGGTAGTATCTGTGAATAGCGATGGTGACTACACTCGTGAGATACTAGTACCTGCAGACAAGAAAGAAGGAGTACGCCTACGCCCAAAAAGCTGTGAGCAAATCTCTAAAGATGAGTTCATACTCTTTGCCATGAGCAAAAAGTATAACAAGTTTGCTAGGGTAAAGGTAAAATAAAACTGTCCCCTTTTAAACCAAAAAAGCGGCTAAGTCTAAGTGACCTGGCCGCTTTTTTTAATTGTATGTCTTCTACTTCACCCACACGTTATTACTAACGTCCGTATCTGCAGTTTCTAAGTTAGGATCTAATACTATCTTACTTACTGCCTTATTGGTTATTAGTACTTTACTTACCGTTTCAGTAAGTCGTTCGTTTTGCATTTTCCAAATTTCCGCTGGTATGCGTACTTCTTCACTTGTACCATCTGCATACTCTAGCTTAAAGATAACTGGCATCACCAATCCACCAATCATTTTTAGATCTACTTGGTAGAAATAATTATCCTCGTTTAGCTTGTCTTTACGCGTATCTGTAATGGCGTTTTTTACTAGTTCGTATGCTTTTGAAGGATCCTTCGAATTGGCTATACTTTGCAAAATCGGGTCAAACTGACCAGCCTTAGCTTGTTTGCTTATAGACTTACTAACGCTCTTTTTAGAAGCTCCCTCAGAAGGAGTGTTGAAGTTGACTTTAAACTCTTTTACACCTGTCATAGCCACATCGCAATGATCGCTAGTATAGAACCATCCTCTCCAAAACCAATCTAAGTCTACAGCACTAGCATCTTCCATAGTACGAAAAAGATCTGCAGGGCTCGGGTGTTTAAACATCCAACGATTCGCATAGGTTTTAAATGCATGGTCAAAAAGCTCTGGCCCCATCACTGTTTCACGCAGTATATTTAAAGCTGTACATGGTTTTCCGTATGCATTATTACCAAACTGGTATATGCTCTCAGAGTTGCTCATAATAGGAGATATATATCTTTTGTCGCCACCCATATAAGGCACTATTAGCTTAGCAGGACCACGACGACTAGGGAATGCTTCGCCTGATTCGTCTGTCCATTCTCGTTCTGTTTGGTATTGTAAAAACGTATTCAATCCTTCGTCCATCCAAGTCCATTGGCGTTCGTCAGAGTTTATTATCATAGGGAAATAGTTATGCCCTACTTCGTGAATGATTACTAAGATGGTTCGGTATTTTACTTCATCGCTAAATTTACCTTCTGCATCTGTTCTACCGCCATTGAAACATATCATAGGGTATTCCATTCCTATGCTTTTCCCATTGATAGAATAGGCTACTGGGTATGGATAATCAAAAGTGAACTTAGAGTACGTCTTCAAAGTTAAAACGATTGCTTTTGTACTATACATCTCCCACATTGGGTTGCCCTCTTTAGGATATAGAGACATAGCCATTACCGTTCTATCGCCAAACTGCACACCCTGAGCATCCCAGATAAACTTGCGGCTAGCACACCATCCGTAGTCACGTACATTTTCAGCTTTGAAATGCCACATCTTCGTATCTGTAGCTCTGCTTTTTTCATTGGCAATAGCCTCTTCTTGTGTTACTATGATTACTGGAGTATCACTTGTTTTAGCTTTTTCTAATCGAGCTTTTTGTGCAGCCGTAAGTACTTCGTCTGTATTTTGTATTTCGCCTGTAGCACCTACTACCATATCACTTGGCACGGTTAGCTTCACATCGTAATCTCCGAATGGAAGAGTAAACTCTCCTCTGCCCAAAAACTGTTTGTTTTGCCATCCAGTTACATCGCTATAAACAGCCATTCTTGGGAAAAACTGAGCTATGGTATATAAGTAATTATCTTCTTCCTTAAAATACTCATATCCACTTCTACCTCCTATTTCCATACGGTCATTTATGTTATACCACCACTTGATATTCACTTTCACTGACTCGCCAGCTTTTAGCGGTTTAGCTAAGTCTATACGCATCATAGTATGGTTCACTTTTACGCTATAGTCTGCACCACTTGCATCTTTCACGTGATCTATATTAAACCCTCCTGGGAAAGTATGAAACATATTAAAATACTCATTCAGACCTACCCCATCTTTCAGATTACCCTGCTGTATTTCGTAGGTCATAGACTCAGGGCTACGCATATTTTGGTCTAGCTGCACCCATAGATATTCTAGTACATCTGGCGACGCATTATTATACGTTATTTCTTCTGTACCATATACACGTTGGTTCTCGTCATCTAAACGAATATCCATTGTATAGTCAGCCGTGTTTTGCCAGTATAGATGGCCAGGAGCACCACTTGCTGTGCGATATACGTTTGGTGTCGGTAGATCTTGATCTAACTGACGAAATTTATTTTGGTTTGTATTTTGATTTTGGCTCTGAGCCAAAGCACCAAAAGTGAACAGGCAAAAAGCTATGCTGAAAACGTATGCTATATTTTTCATAAAAGAAGTGCAAAGAAAAGGAAAATGGGGTAATCTGAGATAGTATTCTGTGAACAGCTCTTATCTTCGCATTGTAATGATGAAACACACCTTCTTCATATTTGCATTCTTGATTTTTTTAATTTCCAGTTGTGAGCAAAAAAAAAATCAAGAATCTAATGAAATTACGTCAATTGATATTTTGAATATCGATACTCCTAATACTGTCATTGAATCTCAGAAGACTAAAATTAGCAGAACCGTAGACAGCAGCCTTATTATGTCTGCATTTAGAGACTTTAAAAAAACACTTTTGGTTCGTGGAGCAGTGGACATTATAAGAATATCACAAATGCCAATAAAAGGCGATTGCGGATTTTACCGAATTAATAAAAAAATTAATCCTGAAAGTGATGATGCTTTAGGTCTTATAACTAAAGACATGCTCTTTCAAAATTCTCAGCTATTAGATAGCATAGAATATGAGGTATTGAAGTCATATCAAATATTTCAAAATAATAATGAGTTAGAATATGACCATCGAGTTTTTGAAGGTAATTTCTGGATGAGAGAGGATGCTTCCACATTCTGTTGGTCTGTAGGATGCGTCCGTTCTATTGACTTGGAGGACCCATACGAATATTCTATAATTTTCACTTTTGAAAAAATCAATAACCACTATAAACTAACGACTATTAACTGTGCTGGCTAACTTAATCCTATCCATACTTCTACTCTTGGCTCCACAGCACGACTTCCATACCTCGTGGATGAATATGACCTATGATGAAAAAAGCAAAGGCAACACACCAATATTTTATTAAATTCCAATCAGCATTTTTATACATTCTTTTGTCTAATTTCCGCTGAGGATCAACGTCGTAAGAAAAATAAACAAATTTGTACGTCTATTTTTAGTATATTTGTACGTATGGACGCAAAGCTTACATTAAAACTGGAAAAAGCTGTGATAGAAGAAGCTAAAAAATATGCGGCTTCAAAGAATTTCAGTCTCTCAAGACTCATTGAATCCTATTTAAAATCACTTACTTCTAAAGATGTGGGCGATTCTATTGCTATTTCACCTTTTGTGAAAAGTCTGTCAACGGGGGTAACTTTACCCTTAGACTTTGACGAAAAAGAAGCCTACAGAAACTATTTAGCTGAGAAGCACAAATGAAAAAAATATTTTTGGATACAAATATTATTCTGGACCTTTTGGGAGAACGAGACCCATTTTACTCTTCCGCAGCCCAAATAGCTACCTTAGCAGATAAAGGGCAAATATCAATGGTGGCTTCTGCTTTATCCTTTTCAACTGTTCACTATCTTCTATCTAGGATTGAATCAGATATCGTGGTGCGACAAAAACTATCTAAGTTTAAAATAATTTGCGAAGTCTCAGACCTTACGGACCAAGTCATAGATAAGGGATTGATTTCTAAATTCAGTGATTTTGAAGACGCTCTGCAATATCACTGTGCCTTACAAGCAAGCTGTGATCTAATAATAACTAGAAATGGTAAAGATTTTAAACTTTCAGACTTACCTGTGATGACTGCATCCGAATTTTTGACAAGTATAAAAACATACTAGAATGCTTAATTATATTTTTCTTTCTATTCTAGCTCTCTTCGCTCCCACTCATGACTTCCATACCTCGTGGATGAATATGACCTATGATGAAGAATCTAAAGAATTTGAAACTACATGGCGAACTGACACGGAGCATTTAGAGGGCGTTTTGACTGCCTACAGTGGGAAAGCAATATCATTAGAAAGCACGTCGATAGATAAGCATAAATCGCTTATTACCAAATACATAAAATCCAATACAAGCCTTGATTTTAATAGAAAGAGACAGCTTTTAGAAATAGATGTTATCGAAGTCACCTTTGCGGAAACTGTCATTCATTTTAAACCCATAAAATGTCGCAGAAAACTAAAAAGTATACGTATGCAAAATACATTGCTACAAGCTCAGTTTCCAAATCAGAAGAATATGGTACAGATAAACTACAAAGGAAAAACGTACAGTATGTTATTGGGTGGAAGTAAAGTGTATGAGCAGATAGCGATAGAATAATGGTTTCCTTATAGCTACCTAGAGGTGAATAGTTTTGCAGCTATTCTAAATTGATTATGTTTCTCCAACTGAAAATATTTATATTACTAGATAGAATTCAGATAATAAACTTGTCACTAGTTACCACTCACTCGTCAACTTATAACTAAACTTGCACCCATGCCATTCGACTTACAATCACCCTTTCAACCTACAGGAGACCAACCCGCAGCTATCAAGAAATTAGTAAGTGGAGTGAATGAGGGAATCCAAGCTCAAACCCTATTGGGGGTGACAGGTAGTGGAAAGACTTTTACTATGGCAAATGTGATACAGCAAACACAAAAGCCGACTCTTATAGTAAGTCACAATAAGACGCTCGTTGCTCAACTATATGGTGAGTTCAAGCATTTCTTTCCCAATAACTCTGTACAATATTTTGTTTCTTACTATGACTATTATCAGCCAGAGGCTTTCATACCTTCTAGCAATACCTACATAGAAAAGGACCTTAATATTAACGAAGAGATAGAAAAAATGCGACTACAGACTTCCTCTGCTTTGCAAAGCGGAAGACGAGACGTGATAGTAGTAGCATCTGTAAGCTGTATATATGGTGCAGGAAATCCAAATGATTTCGAAGACAATATAATACGCATAGAACGTGGCCAAAAAATAAATAGAAACACCCTACTTCAAGCATTAGTAAGTAGCTTATACTCGAGGACCACTGGAGATTTTAAGCGAGGTAGTTTCAGAGTAAAAGGGGATACCATAGATGTTTTTTTAGCCTATGATGACATTGCTCTACGCATTGGTTTTTTTGGGGACGAAATAGAAGATATAGAAACCATAGATCCTATGACTGGGCAGCGAATAGAGGTAATGGAAAATGCCGCTATTTTCCCTGCTCAACTATTTGTAACACCAAAAGATAGATTGACTGAAGCCATAACTCACATACAAGATGATATGGTAGCTCAGGTAGATTATTTCAAGAGTATAGGCAAGTCGCTAGAAGCTAAGCGACTGCAAGAACGTACCGAGTTTGACATGGAAATGATGCGTGAGCTTGGCTACTGCAGTGGTATAGAAAACTACAGTAGGTATATGGATGGCAGAAAACCAGGGCAACGCCCATTCTGTTTAATAGATTATTTTCCAGACGATTTCCTCATGATAGTAGACGAAAGTCACGTAACCTTACCGCAGGTACGTGCTATGTACGGTGGAGATAAAGCCAGAAAAATAAACTTGGTAGACTACGGATTTAGGCTGCCTGCAGCTATGGATAATCGTCCATTGAAATTTGAAGAATTTGAATCTGTAACTAACCAGGTGGTATATGTAAGTGCTACTCCTGCAGACTACGAGATGGATGCAAGTGAAGGCGTAGTAGTAGAACAAGTAATACGACCTACAGGATTATTAGACCCTATTATTGAGGTAAAACCTTTAACTAATCAGGTAGATGATCTACTAGAGCAGATAGACGAACGTATAAAAATGGGGGACCGTGTGCTTGTAACCACACTTACCAAACGCATGGCCGAGGAGTTGGATAAATACATTCGAAACTTAGGTATATCTGCTACCTATATACACTCAGAAGTGAAGACGCTTGACCGTGTAGAAATACTAGATAGGCTGAGAGCTGGAGACATAGATGTACTGATAGGGGTCAACTTATTAAGAGAGGGACTAGACTTACCTGAGGTGAGTTTAGTAGCTATACTAGATGCGGATAAAGAAGGATTTTTGCGTAGTGAGCGAAGTTTGGTACAGACTGTAGGGCGTGCTGCCAGAAACGTGAACGGTAAGGTGATTATGTATGCGGATAAAATAACCAATAGTATGCGTAAAACTATAGACGAAACCGAACGCAGACGACTGGTACAAATGAAATACAATGAGAAGCACGGTATTAATCCGGAGACTATCATACGTAGCAAAGAGTCTGTCTTTGAGAAAAAAGACAAGTCTGCACTAGAAAAAATAACCAACCCGTACCAAAGACGTCAAGACCCTGTGAGCATAGCCGCGGATCCAATAATGCAGTATATGACCAAGGATGGCGTGAAAAAAGCAATACTAGGCACCAAAGCCCAAATGCTAAAAGCAGCTAAGGACATGGATTTCATGGAAGCAGCGAGACTGCGTGACGAGATGAACCAACTAGAGGATAAGCTGAAGGGGATGAAGTAAAAATTCCACTCCTGCCAAAGTCCCCAATTTTCTTTTTCTTTGTACATATACCAATGAAAAAGCAATTCCTAATTCTACTCGTTTTATTCTCAGCATGTGCTAGCAAGCAGCAAGTAAGCTATGTTACTGGCACATCTAAAGCCACGATAACTTTACCAGAAGGTGCACGAGACGTCACCTTGCTCAATAGAGTGCGACTAGCCTATCCTTATAATAAGAGTACTACAGTGCTAAATCCCAATAATCCTGATTTAGTTAACGCTGCCTTCAATACCTTGAGAAACACGATTAAAAACCAAAGCTCTCTCCGGATAGTAAGTGAGTCTAACAACTATAAGTACAATGCGAATGGATCATACCCCAGTGCCCTAAGTCTTTCAGATTTAAAACAAGTTGGGATGGGATCTGATTTGGTAATAGCTCTTGAGAAATTTGGCCAAAATATATCCGACACATATACTATAGATATAAGACGTGAAAACTTAGGAAATAACACCTATCGTGAAGTAGACTTTTACATAGGAAAAAGAGTAATAGACGTGAGTCTGGGATGGAAATTATACAACACAAAAACGGGTGAAATAGTAGATACTTGGGAAGAAAATGACAAGTACTTCTATGAATCTGAAGGTAGAACTAGAGTACGTGCTACACAACTACTAGCAGCCAACTACAAACGAGAGATGCAAAACCTGGGAGTGACCTATGGACAGCGATATGCTGCTAGAATAGCCCCTACAGAACACCGCAGAACAGCATCGCTATATAGCGATGGCAATGAAGCATTGAAACAAGGGATACAAGCTGTACGAGGAGAGAATTGGGACGAGGCACAAACCATATGGGAACGTGGCCTGAAAAGAGAAGATAGACGTCGCAAAAAAGCTATGCTTCTGCATAATCTAGCCATAAACCAAGAACGACAAGGCAATACAGACGAAGCCAAAAGACTAGCAGCAAAAGCAGCTGACCAACATCCACTCGGGGTAAAAACTCAGAGTATTGTTGGTTTTGCCCCGGCTGCATACTAGCTCATCTGTGGACTATCAAACTCCAATAACACTTTTTAAAAGCAGAAAAATTAAGGTCATCAAAAATTAAACCCTGATTTCTTAAAGTTTCTCGGGTGACCTTTCTGTACATTTGACATTAACGTATAGAATGAATAACCAAGATCTTATATCTCTGATAAGAAATGGCGAACAAAAAGGTTTTGCAAGGCTTTACGACTATTTACCAGTCATACACAAATGGCTAAGAATTGAATTTATTTGATTGAAAAAGGTACGAGTTAGAGCCTGCCAAACGAGATAATTTATAAAACTTTTTTACTGCAGTTACATTCCATGCTAGTTTTAAGGTAAACTATTGCAACTTTAAAAAGACGCCAATAATCATGGCTTCCGATTCTAAAAAAGCTGAGCAATATGAAATAGACATGAGCAATACATTTCTCAAATCACGAGAGTTTAAAAACTTCTTTGAGCTTTGTGCTGCTGACTGTAGTGGGGCTGTAGCATTTCAATAACTGAGAAGTGTAGTCAAGATGACATCACAAGAGAAAGGCTCGTCCCGATAGCTATCGTGATCCTCCCAAACCACTTCTGTGGCTAGAGTCTCCTGTATCTACTAGGTCGGTTAAGCTCATTTCCAAAGCTTTACGGCTAAGTCCAGTTGGTCTTGGATTAAACTGATGTAAACGCATCATCATATTCCCTATTGTTTCTGAGGCATCTTTTAGGATAGCTACATCATCTACTACTCCTTTTTCACTCATAAGGAAACCAAATGTACGAGCCATTCCACAGTTGGCTATGAAATCTGGTACTACAGCCATATTAGCATCTGCATACATACTGATTTCTCCTAAGAATATCTCTGGATCTGCAAACGGCACATTGGCACCACAGCTTATCACTTCACACTGTCCGTCTATCAGGCTGGTTACTTGATCTTTGGTTACCAATCTACTTCCTGCACCTGGTATAAATATTTCTGCTCCAAGGCTCCAAATTTGAGCATTCACATCTGCAAATGGAGCAAACCCCGGAGTATTTGCATTGAGTTTATT
>DNBZ01000267.1:10033-10817 GCA_003484585.1 Bacteroidota bacterium
GTTATCATATCAGATACGTTGTATTTCTTAGATACGTCTGGAGTAAATCGCTCATCTATAATAGGAAGTAAAACTCCACTTTGTAATCTAGTGATAGCCTGTAGTTTCTCTACCTTACTATAGTTCTTATAGTATCCTTGCACTACGCCTTCTTGAGGATGTAGCACACCTAAATCAGCAGTATACGGAATCACCTCACTATACTGGTCTACATTCATATCGCCACCCGTACCGTAGTAGTTTCTGAGCATTGGCATTACAGCCGCATACCATCTTCTAAGTACACCTTCTTTACGCGGATCCGCTGGGTCAAAATTGATACCAGACTTAGCTCCACCTATTGGAGGACCTGCTACTGTAAACTTCACTTCCATCGTTTTGGCTAGTGATTCTACTTCACGCTTATCCAGTCCTTTACGCATACGTGTACCGCCACCAGCAGCACCATTTCTTAGGGAGTTTATCACTACCCATCCTTCAGCTTCCGTTTCAGAATCCTTCCATTCGAAGACTATCTCTGGACGCTTATTTTCAAACTTTTTTAATAACTCTTCCATTATACTATTTTTGAAAAATCACCATATAAGCTACCAGATACTGAGCTCTCGCTAGCACCTGTTGCTTCGTTAAATACATTTATTTTGTTCTGCACCCGCAATACCCCTAATAAGGCAAAAGCCAAAGACTCCTTGTAATCTACTAATCTATCTTCTGGTACTACTACCTCAGCTTCTGTATGCATTTTAATATGTGAGATAAGCGATTTATTAAACGCTCCACCTCC
>DNBZ01000267.1:10839-13514 GCA_003484585.1 Bacteroidota bacterium
CTATTTCCTATTTGTTGAGCTATATGGTCTACCAACGTTTTCATTTTATCCTCTTTTTTGGCGAGGCTATTTCTCACATTACCCCAAAAATGAGTGCTAATCCACTCTCTACCTAATGACTTAGGTGGTTCATATCCATAGTATTCTACTTCATTAAGATCTGCAAGTAAATCGTAGTCTATTTCACCTTTTTCTGCTATCTCTCCATCTTTATCATACTCTTGATCAAATTCACGAGCTATTCTATTGAGCACTATATTGCAAGGCCCTACGTCAAAAGCTACTCTACTGTCATTTACAGCTGCACTTATATTGGCAAAGCCGCCTAAGTTTAGGCACATATCATATTCGCCAAAAAGCATTTGGTCTGCCACGCCTACTAGTGGAGCACCTTCGCCTCCTAATATTACGTCTAAGGCTCTAAAATTAGTAACCGTAGGAACGCCTGTACAAGCATAGATACTATTTCCATCGCCTATTTGTACCGTAATATTATTTTCTGGCTGATGAAAAACGGTATGTCCGTGAGACGAAATTAAGTCCGCTTCTAAACCATTGTCATCTAAAAACTTTTTAATGTTTTCGCCAATAAACTGTCCGTAGAATCTATCTGATTTATGAAAAACCATAGAGTTTTGATGTCTCAACTTAGAGAGTCTTAGTCTCCACTTTTCCTCATAACCTATCGTAGTAGCAGCATTAATGGTGTATGACCATTTGCCCGCTTCTATTTCTTCTAAGGTGCAATGTGCCAGGTCTAAACCGTCCATGGACGTACCCGACATTACGCCTACTACATTATACTTTCTCATATATTCTTTAATTCCTGTGTTTGCTTAGATGATACCAATAAAATCCCTCCCCTCTAATATTATGTTAGAATCCGAGACAAAATTAGGATTAAATGCTTGTTGTGCAAACAAGCGACTTCCGTTTGTGAAGCTAAACAAGTGCTTGATGTGAAAATGTTGTTTTTACTCTGTGCATAGTAGTATCTTTGACAGCAGTAATGAAGAAGTACTTTCTAATTTTATTTTTAGGTCTATCAGGCAGTACATATGCCCAAGAAAAAAGCACTTTTACAGCACTTAGCTTAGGTCTTTCTCCTTCTCTTAATAAGCCAATAGTGCCTAATTATCTAACTGGTAGCATGGGCGTAGGTTTGGCCTTTTATGCAGATTATAAGTTTAGAGAAGATGTAGCTATTTCAGCAAAATTTGGTAACTCTCTACTCTCCTATCAAAACTTAGATAGCAATTTTAAAGTATCCATAAACACGATTGACTTAGAACTTGGTTTAAAAAAATATTTTCGGTCTCTAGATAATTCTGCGTTTGTACTTAGGGCTATTCCAAGATACGTATTTGCATCCAATCAAGATTTTTTAGGGCGAGGAGGATTTACAGCTCCTACTGCAGACCTTACCAAAACCAATAAGAACCAATTTACTGTGAGCATGTACGCAGGATTTGAGTTCAATTTCAAAGAACGTTCTGCATTAGAATTAGGCTACGTTTACTCACTCAACCAGCAACAGGGTAATGGTTATATAGACGCTGTTCCCCATCATATAAAAATGACGTATAATATTAATTTCTTGTACCGAAAGGCGAATAATTATAGCAGCTTAGCCAGAGAAACTTTAGAAAAATTACAAACCGACACCTTATATTTCATTAATAGAGCGTGCTTATCTGATTATACTCTAGATCAGCTAGACTCTATACTGCAAGTAAATTACACTTATAGTGCCTATAGGATAATAAGTGATGCCGATATAGCAGCCGTTAGTCTGCAACCTAATGTGCTTCATTTTGCTGTGATAGGTAGATACTATGCTAGTACAGGAGACCCCTCGACCAATGGTATATACCTTTTAGACAAAGACTTACAACTCACCGAAAAGCCATATCCTTATTACACTTCATACCGACGAAGCATGGGAGTAAAGGGAGATTGTTTTGGTGGCCCTGGAGCCATTGGTTCGCTGGTAGATGTATTCAACAGAAGACTTAGCAGGTAGATTATTTACTACGTTCATCAGAAATTGCTTTAAAATCACAATTGATTTAAAGCTGCTTGCTTATTTTTGGCACCATGAAAAAAATCACAAGTACACTCTTTATAGTTTTTATAACTGCTTCTGCAATGGCTCAACATACGCACACTACCATGCAGAATGAGATAGACAGCATGTCCTATGCTGTAGGTATGAATGTAGCGACTAGCCTAAAAGCTGGAGGTATAGACACCTTAAATTATGAGATATTCAAAGAAGCTCTGAAGGATGTGATACAATACGATCACACTGCACTAGAAGGCACTCAGTCAAATGAAATAGTTCAGACATATATAGCCAAGGCTAAAGCCGCAGAATTAGCAGCAGTTACAGTTGAAGGGACGGCTTTTTTAGCAGCTAACGCAACAAAAAAAGGTGTTAAAGTACTTCCTAATGGACTACAGTATAAAGTAATAACTGAAGGGAATGGTCTAAAACCTATAGACGGACAAACAGTGAAAACACACTATAGTGGTACACTCATCAATGGTAAGAAATTTGATAGTAGCTATGATCGTGGTCAGCCAGCTTCTTTTGGTGTAAACCAAGTAATACCGGGATGGACACAAGCACTAAAGATGATGCCTGTAGGCAGTAAGTGGGAACTCTATATTCC
>DNBZ01000361.1 GCA_003484585.1 Bacteroidota bacterium
AAGGAAGGTTTAGAACCGAGAATGTACTACGGCGTAGATATTTTGAATAAATACTATGATCAATATGCAGAAACGTGGGCGGGCCAAGGGGAGATACATACAGAGTTGTATCTTAAAAACTGCGAGATAGAAGGAGTCCCTATTCGTGGACAAATAGACAAGGTAGTAATAAACGATAGGGCAGCTCATGTGGTAGATTTCAAAACGGGTCAAGTGAAGTACGGTATCAAGAAAATAAAGCCACCTGTTATATTAGGAGACAATCCAGATGAGGCCAATTTTGAAAAGCGACTTGGGGGCGATTATTGGAGACAGGTATTGTTTTACAAAGCTCTAATAGAGAGTGACACCACACAGAATCTTAAAGTTATTTCTGGCGAAATTGACTTCATAGAACCAGACAATGATGAGCTTAAGAAAGTGAAAATCATGGTGAATGATGACGAATATGCCTTTGTTAAAAAACAAATAAGAGAGACCTTTACGAAGATCCAAAACCTTGAATTTGAAGATGGTTGCGAAGAGCCTGACTGCCAATGGTGTAATTTTAATAAGAACTATTTAGAAAACAAGGTGTACAGTGCTGCAGATCTACTGCACAATGAATCGGACGAAATGGACGAAAGATGACGGAATTGAGTTTGAATTCTTTAAAACTATACGTACTTTTGAAACGTTATAAATAACATGGAATTACAAGACGTTATCACCGTATATTCAGAGAAAACACCAAATCCCGAGTCGATGAAATTCGTGGCAAATAAAATGATTTTGCCAAACGATAGTATCGATTTTAGGACGAATGAAAAAACTGATGAGTGCCCTATGGCAAAGGAGTTATTTGAGTATGACTTCGTAAAAGGAGTTTTCATCATGAATAACTTTGTTTCTGTTACTAAGAAAGAAGATTACGAATGGTTTGACATTATACCACAGCTCAAAAAGTTTGTTCAGGATTATCTTGAGGCAGAGAAACCAATAGTAGTCGTAAAAGAAAACTTGACAGATGAGGAAGAGTCTGAGGTAGTGACCAAAATTAAACAGTTGCTAGAAGACCACGTGAGACCAGCAGTGGAAATGGATGGTGGAGCTATAGATTACAAGAGTTTTGAAGCTGGAGTAGTTACTGTTACTATGAAAGGTTCTTGTAGTGGCTGCCCTAGTAGCACACTTACACTTAAAGCAGGGATAGAAAATTTATTAAAAAGAATGATACCGGAAGTGGAGTCTGTTGAGGCTGAAGCTGCCTAAAACAATAATATTATGAATAAAAAAATTACTTTACTCTTTACGCTACTTGCTTTCGCACTTAGCTCGTCAGCTCAGATCTCGTTTGATATTAATGAGTATGAGGACTTGAATTTAGATTACGACAGATTTGATTTTGACAAAAAGTATGTTGTAACCAATAATGCTGAAAATGCAGATGACACCGCTTTTATCTGGAAAGTTAGCAGTGTCGAAAGAGAAGATGGTTGGGACTATACTGTGTGCAGTGGTTTATTGTGCGTACCTAATCCAGAAGGAGAGTATGAATATACGATACCTTTAGGAGCTAGTGATATATTCAAACTTGGATTTACTACTTTAAACACAGCAGGAAGTGGAAATATGACTGTTATAGTTTGGTCCAAGAAAAACCCTATTATTCGTGATTCTATAAAACTTGCCATTGTTACTAGAGATAGAGCATCTGTAGATGCACCGTCTAAAACAAAGTTCGTTGCATACCCAAACCCAGCTAAGGATTTTGTTACTATTAAACTAGTAAATGGAGGATCTGAAACCGTAAAGGTGTATGATATTCTAGGAAATTTGCACATCTCTAAGGCGGTATCGTCAGGAGATAAGCTAGATGTAAGCAAGCTTTCTAAAGGTGTGTATGTATTAAGAATAGAGGGAGGCACATCTTACTCGCAAGTAATACATAAACAATAGTCGGGTACTGAAAAATATTTAGGGAGGTGCAGTATTTACTGCACCTTTTTTTGTGTGATAGACTACTATATTTTACGATTACTCGGAAAATGGTAAGAAAAAAGGGCTTAAACAACATATGTTGTTTAAGCCCTTTTTTGTAAAATTATGTTTGATTAAAGCTACTTGTTTATATCAAAAGTCTCCATAAACTTAGTAGTGAAGTTACCAGCTCTAAATTCTGGATCTTTCATAAGCTTAAGGTGAAGAGGAATGGTAGTTTTAATACCTTCTATGGTAAACTCAGAAAGAGCTCTTTCCATTTTTACTATACATTCTTCTCTTGTCTGAGCAGATACTATAAGTTTAGCTATCATAGAATCGTAGTGTGGCGGTATAGTATACCCCGCATATATATGAGAGTCTATACGCACACCATGACCTCCTGGCTTGTGCAGTACTTCGATCTTTCCTGGGTTTGGACGGTAGTCGTTAAAAGGATCTTCAGCGTTTATTCTACACTCCATTGAGTGCTTAGACGGGAAGTAATTTTTGCCGCTTATTGGAATTCCTGCGGCTACTTTTATTTGTTCCTTTATTAGATCAAAATTTATAACCTCTTCCGTTACTGGATGCTCTACTTGTATACGCACATTCATTTCCATGAAAAAGAAATTTTTGTGCTTGTCTACTAAAAACTCTACAGTACCTACACCTTCATAGTTTATTGCTTCTCCAGCCTTTATAGCTGCGTCACCCATTCGTTTACGCAAATCATCATCTGCAAATGGAGAAGGAGCCTCTTCAAGTAGCTTTTGATGTCTACGTTGTATAGAGCAGTCTCTCTCCGAAAGGTGACAGACTTTGCCATATTGATCTCCAACTATTTGTATTTCAATATGTCTTGGTTCTTCTACAAATTTTTCGAGGTACATCGCATCATTACCAAATGCAGCTTTTGATTCTTGTCTAGCACTATGCCATGCATCTTCAAAATCTTCATCCTTCCAGATAAGTCGCATGCCTCTACCTCCACCACCTGCAGTGGCTTTGAGCATAACAGGGTAACCTATTTTTTTGGCAACTTTATGACCATCTTTTAAATCTTTCAATAAGCCTTCTGAACCTGGCACACAAGGAACGCCTGCAGCTATCATTGTAGCTTTTGCATTTGCCTTGTCGCCCATACCATCTATCATCTCGGCACTGGCACCTATAAATTTGATACCGTGGTCTTTGCACATTCCAGAAAAAATAGCGTTCTCAGAGAGAAAACCATATCCGGGGTGAATAGCATCTGCATTTGTTATTTCTGCAGCGGCTATGATGTTAGGCATACTCAGATAGGATTTTGGACTAGGTGGAGGTCCTATGCAAACCGCCTCATCGGCAAATTTTACGTGTAGTGAATCCTTATCAGCAGTAGAATATACAGCTACTGTAGAGATACCCATTTCTTTACAGGTACGAATTATTCGTAAGGCAATCTCGCCTCTATTTGCAATTAATATTTTTTTGAACATAGCTATCCTAGTTTGGTTCAACTAAGAAAAGGGGCTGATCGTATTCTACAGGTTGAGAATCGTCTACTAGCACTTTTACTATTTTTCCGCTCACTTCAGATTCTATCTCATTATAGAGTTTCATTGCTTCTATAATGCAGATCACTTGCCCTATTTCTACGGTATCACCTACTTCCACAAAAACGGGTTTGTCTGGTGATGATTTTCGGTAGAATGTGCCAATCATTGGCGACTTTATTTCTTCTCCACTAGAAACAACTGGTGCTTGAGCTACTTCGGAAGCAGGGGCTGTTGCAGCTGCAACGGCTTGTGGTGCAGCTAATGCTAACGCTGGTTGAGCATGCACTACACTAGGCGAAATAACCGGCGGCAAGTTTTTCTTAATATTTATTTTAAAATCTTTTTTCTCAATTGCAACTTCATCAACTCCTGATGATGAAATGAATTTGATTAATGTTTGAATTTCTTTTAAGTCCATATCTAATTTAATCTTTAACGAAAATAGTATTAATTCTTATGTTTCTGGGTTGTATGCCCATTTTAGGTAAGTTGCTCCCCAGGTAAATCCCCCTCCAAAGGCGGCCAAAACTATGTTGTCTCCTTTTTTAAATCTTTTTTCAAAATCTGAAAACAGCAGAGGAATGGTGCCAGCGGTAGTGTTACCATATTTTTGAATATTTATTAGCACCTTGTCGTCGTCTAGCTCCATACGTTTAGCGGTAGCATCGATAATTCTAAGGTTGGCTTGATGTGCACATAGATAATCTATATCTTCCCCAGAAAGGTTGTTTCTGTCCATTATCTCTCGGCTTACGTCTGCCATATTGGTCACAGCAAATTTAAATACAGTTTTACCTTCTTGGAATACAGCATGCTCTCGAGCATCTATAGTTTCGTGACTTGCAGGTTTTAATGAACCACCTGCTTTTTGATGCAAAAATTCTCGGCCAGAACCGTCAGATTTCAATATGCTATCCATGATTCCTACAGAGTCATCTTCCGTAGGTTCTAGTAAAACAGCTCCTCCACCATCACCAAAAATGATGCACGTGTTTCTATCTTCATAGTTTATAATAGAGGACATTTTATCTGCTCCACAAACAATAACTTTTTTATGCTTACCGCATTCTATAAATTTACTACCGGTTTCCAGAGCGTAAAGAAAACCAGAACAGGCTGCACCAATATCAAAACTCCAAGCATTTATAGCTCCTGTTTTATCAGATACTATATTTCCTGTAGCGGGAAACACAAGATCCGGGGTGACTGTAGCTACTATGATTAGATCTATTTCTTCTGCTGTAATGTTTCGTTTGACTAAAATCTGTTTAATAGCCTCCACACATATATCGCTAGTAGCTGTGCCATCTTCCATTATCCTGCGTTCTTTTATCCCAGTACGACTTTGAATCCACTCATCAGAAGTGTCTACGAGTTTTTCTAAATCCTTATTCGTAACGACTCTTTCTGGCACATAGCCTCCTACCGCTGTTATAGCTGCTCGCATAATTTTATGTCTTTGGTTTAATTTAACTACTCGTTGTTTCAGAAAACGAGTGTTCAATCTTAGAAATTAAATTTGATTCTACCACACTTTTCGAGAGTTTTATCATATTTCGGAAGGTTTTAGCCTTTGTAATCCCGTGACCTACAATAACGGGTTTTTTAATGCCAAGAATAGGTGTACCCCCATAATGCTCGAAGTTAAACTTATTTAGAAAGTCGTCTTCAACTCCTCTTTTTAGGAGGTTATAGAAGAAACCTTCACATGATTTTACAATCACATTTCCGGTAAATCCATCGCATACAGCAACGTCTACTTTGTCATTGAATAAATGTCTGCCTTCTACATTACCTATGAAATTAATTCCATTTTGATCTTTTAGAAGAGGGAAAGCACCCTTAGTTAAAAGGTTCCCTTTTTCTTCTTCCTCACCGATATTTATCAAACCAACTCGAGGATTTTTAATTCCATAGACTGCTTTAGCATATTCGCTTCCTAAGACAGCAAATTTGGCAAGGGTTTCTGGTTTCACATCACTATTAGCACCTACATCTAGTAGCACCCCTGTGGTACCACTCTGCTGCGGCAATACGGATGACAAAGCTGGACGCTCAATACCCGTAATGGTTTTTACTTGGTATAGTGCAGAAACCATCATAGCTCCGGTATTTCCGGCACCTAAGAAGGCGTCTATTTGATCAGTTGCTAGATAGTGCATACCTACATTAATGCTAGCTTCTTTTTTAGAAGCTACAGCCTTTGTGGCATGTTCTCCCATACCTATGCTATCACCAGTATGTATTACAGTGATTTTAGGATGTTTGAGTGCATCTTGGTATTCGCTCAGTGCTTTTTGCTCACCAAAAATAAAAAACTGGTATTCGCAGTTTTCTACAGAGGCTTCTTCGAGCACTGCTTTTATACATTCTTTGGGAGCGAAATCGCCCCCCATGGCATCTATGCCAATTCTCATATATATATGTTATTCAGCGTTGTTAGGTTCTAAAACCTGTACGCCTCTGTACATTCCAGTTTCTAGATTAAGCCTGTGGTAAAGATGTACTTCACCTGTAGACGGGTCCCTGTGGAGCTGTCTGTTGCCTAATTTGTAATGAGTTCTTCTTTTGTCTCTTCTAGTCTTGGAAATCTTACGTTTAGGATGTGCCATTTTATTTTTTTATTAATTTTTTTAAATCTGCCCATCGCTCGTCTACCTCTTTGGTGTCTTCGGCTTTGGGATGTTGTATTTCACACTCTTCGTGATTAAGTGAATGTTTGCAAATTTTTCTGGTAGGTAAGTCTAGGCATATTTGCTCGTAGATTGAATCGTAGATATTATATACTTGATAATTTACAGATAGGTAGTTTTCCTCCCTTAGTAAATCCTCATTTTGAGTAAGTTTCAATACATCGTTTCTTTCACTCTGTACGCCCACCTTAATATCATTTAAGCATCTCTCGCATTGCATATTCATATGACCATTTAGCTCATACTTTACACTTATGTTACCATCGTTTCTTTCACAAACTACGGTGCCTTTTATATCTCCAGAAGAAAATAAACTATTCTCCTTTATCTTAAAGAACGCATCATCTATTTTATAATGAAAAGTAGCTTTTTCGTTTTTAAATTTTATAAATTCAATATCAAAATCTGTCAACTTCATTGTAAAAAAGTCTGCAAAGGTAAAAACTTTAGCGGCAAATCAAGTAATTTAGAAGACTTATCTTAAATCTGGAACTCCTATGCTGAATTTTTCTCTTCTATGTTCTTTGAATGGAAGTTTGGATGTGCCTGTATCATAATAAGCCATTCTGTTTCGGTGTACCTTATTTATAAGGTACAAAGCATTTATAAACGAGGTGCTATCTACTAATCCTTTGCCTGCAATGTCATATGCAGTTCCGTGATCAGGTGATGTACGTATAATGGGCAAACCAGCGGTGTAGTTTACGCCTTCCGAAAAAGCGACTTGTTTGAATGGAATAAGCACCTGGTCGTGGTACATGCCTACTATTCCATCAAAATTATTGGCATTTGCTGAACCAAAAAAACCGTCTGGCGAGTATGGTCCAATTACCAATAGGCCTTCGTCTTGCAGTTGCTTGATTGCAGGTGAAATCATCTCTATTTCCTCATCGCCCATCAAACCATTGTCTCCACCATGTGGATTTACACCAAGTACGGCTATTTTTGGTTTAGATATACCGAAATCTGATTGTAGATTTTGATGAAGTGTTCTAATTGTTTCAGCTATTTTTTCTGTGCTTAGCTCATTGGACACTTGGTTTAATGCCGTGTGGCCAGTAACCATGGCTACTCTAAGTGTTTCATTAAGCAAGATCATTTGCACGTCGCTTTCAAATTGCCGAGCAAAATATTGTGTATGCCCATTGAATCCTAGACCAGCTTCTGCTGCTGTAGCCTTATCAATAGGTGCTGTGAGTAGATTCTCGAGCATTCCGTTTTTTATATCATCCACGGCTAACTCCAAAGCGGCTACTGCAAGTAGTCCTGCTTCAAGACTAGGAGATCCGGGTGTAATACTAATTCGCTCTGTACTACAAACTCGTAAGTTTATTCTACCTTCTTTTATATCCTCCTTACTTTTGACAATATTGAAGTCTAAAGCGGGCATTTCTAGCAAGTTGCTATAGTGCGTTAGGATATAAGAAGTACCATAAACTACTGGCGTACAGTAATTAAAAATAAGTTTGTTGCTTAGCGTCTTTAGGATAAGCTCTGGGCCTACACCATTAAAATCGCCAATGGTTATGCCAATACAAGGTTTTGTATTCATTGTACTGGCAAAGGTATGGTTTCTTGCTTATTTACGAGATGAGTTTTTGTCTAAGCATAAATTCTAGCTGCTGATTGGTTTCTACCAATTTAGCTGATACTAGATTTTCTTTTTGCTTATCCTCATTTTCTTGGCAACAAGATTCTATTGTCTCTACCAAATCATCTTTAACCCATGGTTTAGTTAAAAAACGAAATACTTCACATCGGTTTATTGCTTCTATCACAATATTGATATCGCTAGAACCGGTTATAAGTATGCGACCAATGTACGGGTGAGACTCCTTTAACATTTCTAATAAGTCTGCTCCTGTAATGTCTGGCATCATGTGATCCGTGATAACCACGTTTATATGAGCAGAGTTAATAGGGGCATTAGAAGGGCCGTATCTGTTCTGAAAAGTCGCTTGAGTAATGTAAATCTGATTATGGATTTAGATAATAATCTTCCTCGATTCTCATGCCAAATAGGTAAAATAAACCAAGTGGTACTTAATCTTATAAACAACGCACTAGATGCATTAGAAGAGAAAAATGGGAACAAAAGAAAACTATCTGAGCTATTGGTAAAAACCAAATATTTAGAAGATTCAATTCAAATTATTATAGGGGATAATGGGAATGGAATGGATAAAGAGCTGCAACGTAACACCACCAAAGAAGTAGGTAAAGGCACCGGATTAGGCTTATCTATATCGTATAGCATTATAGAAGATCACAGAGGAGCTATAGAAATTGAATCTGAAATGGGAGTAGGGACTAAGTTTATCGTTACCTTACCTGTAGTTTCTTAGACTTCGCAGTAGCTCGATACCACAGAGGAAACATAAGAAGACCTGCAAATAAGTATGGCCAATAACTCAAAAGTCGCCACAAGAAAGCGGTGGTATTGGTAAGCTGAGCATTTGCAAAATATTCATTCATAAAACCGCTAAACAACCACTCGGCCATACCAGCAGCTCCTGGAGTAGCGGGTATCATGAGTGCAGCCCACATTACGAGTTGCTTGGCAAATATTTCTGCTATTTCCACGCCGTTTCCTAAAGCGAGTATAAGACAGTTGACTAGTATAAACCTGGATATCCAGGCAAAGCTGGTTCCTGAGAATGCTTTAAACCAATGCCAAAAACTTTCCTTTCGAAAAGCCTCTGCTGCCAAGATTAAGTTATCTCCCCATTTTTTTACCTTACCTCTAAAGCGAGTCAGAAAACGAATCTTAGTAAAAAACAACACAAACTGTGCAATACCTTTAGGCTTAAAAAACAAGCCAAATCCCAAGAGAATAGCCCATCCTAAAAAGATGGAGTATATGGTGACGAAATATTGCCAGATGGTCCCTTCTGTTAAGTATCCAATGCTATGTGGAATTACATCAGCTCTAGCGACCCAAAGTGCCATTAGCGGCACGGCAAACACATAAAAAAGCACATCAAGAAAGGAAGTAGCTAACACGATAGCTGATCCTTTTCCTGTATCTATGTTTTTTTCTCTGGCTAAAAGCAATAGAGCGGCTGCCGTACCACCCACTATTCCTGGAGATATGGCAGACGAAAACTCCCATAGAATGATAATTTGGATAGCTCTACGCCAAGAGATCTCGTAGTTGGATAGCACAATAAGTCTATATGCGTAGCACAAGAGTCTAGTAAAAACAGAAAGGACTGCTGCCAGTAGCCATAAGCTAGTGGCAGCAGTCCAGTTAATACTTTGATATGCCTGAACATCAAAATCTTGCAAAAAAAAGTAGGCGGCAGTGGCTAGACCAATGAGTATAGGAATCACCAGTTTACGACCAGTGAAATACTCTGCTATATTGCCACTCTTGCTCAACTCAATGCATTTACTTTTTGTCCTTGTGCAAGAGAATATTTTCTCTTACCGTCTATGGTAATAAGCATTTCTATAGATCCGATATTGAGATAATCGTATAAGTGAATAGCCTGTTCCATAAATTTTTTCTTCTTTATTTCAGCAGTAGTGTTTTTTTCTATTCGAACTACGTAAGTGTCTACCAAATCTGTAAATACTGAGCCTTCTGGCCATACTTGCGTTCCTCTATTAGTAATAGTGGTAAGCTCCATATCGCTGTCTAAGTGGGCTTTCACTATGGTGGCTATGTCACCTGCTTGTTGCTCAGATTCTATAAAAAGATCTATACCTACTGTTTCTATAGTTTCATCACTACTCACCATCATCTTGTTTTGTGCAAGCATAGTAGGCTTATGATACTTTTCAGGATCTGAGTCAGTAATTTTACTCAGGTCTAGTTCTTTAATAATTGCTTGTGCAAACTCCATAGTACCCACCGAGGCACTTCTATCCGCACCAAAATCTCCTGTGTGCACTCCTTTGTCTATTGCAGATAACAAGGCATCTCTAATAGCTGTCCCGTAGTGTTCCAGCCCCATTTGATTAAGCATAAGCGTACCGCTGAGTAGTAGTGAGGTCGGGTTTGCTTTATTTTGACCTGCTATGTCTGGTGCAGTACCATGTACCGCTTCAAATATTTTGATGTGGTCGCCGAGATTTGCAGAAGGAGCAAATCCTAAACCACCTACCAAGCCAGCACAAAGATCTGAAACTATATCTCCTTGTAGATTAGTAAGAACTATGCATTCAAATGTTTGCGGTGCATATACTAGTTTCATACATAAGGCATCTACTATAATATCTTCTGCTTTTATCTGTGGGTATAGCTTTGCTATTTCATAAAATGTATCTAGAAACATACCGTCGGTAAGTTTCATAATATTGGCCTTGTGACCACAAGTTACTGTGCTATAACCTTCCTTTATCGCAGTTTCGAATGCGGAGCGAATAACTTGCTCGGAACCGGGTCTTGAAATAATTCTGCGACTCACCGCCACGTCCTTTGTCATATAGTGCTCTATGCCGCCATAAGTATCTTCTATATTTTCCCTAACTATGGTTAAGTTTATTGGGATGCCGGCTTTGCTAAAAACAGTATCGACACCTTTTATGGTTTGAAATTTCCTGATATTGGAGTGCGTATTCCACGTCTTACGAGCAGTAACGTTAATACTTTTCACCCCACCCCCTTTTGGAGTTTCCATAGGCCCTTTGAAAAGGATGCCAGTAGATTCGACACTTTGTTTAGCTTCATCCGTCATGCCAGTAGTGTATCCTTGATCGTATACACCCTTACCCATGGCCACAAAATCATACTCTAAAGGGACCTTAGCAGCACTAAAAACGGCTAACACAGCATCCATTATTTCCGGACCTATACCGTCACCCTTGGCAACTGATATTTTCACATTACTCATATATTGTAAATATTAATGTAACAAAGGTAATATTCCTACGCAGGAATATTACGGATTAGGCACACTTTTTGCTATACATGTTACGCTTCAAAACAAGCATTTTTGTTAGCTTTTTACACACAAAAAGCTACCTTCGCAAGTTCTTAATTAAAAGCAGAAACATTTATAATAAATGAGACAACTTAAAATTTCAAAACAGTTTACCAACAGGGAAAACAAATCGTTAGATAAATATCTAAACGAGATTAGTAAAGTGTCAATGATTGACGCTCAAGAAGAAGTGGTTTTGGCCGGAAGAATACGTGAAGGGGACCAGGCTGCTTTAGAGAAATTAGTAAATGCCAACTTACGTTTTGTGGTTTCTGTATCTAAACAATACCAAAATCAAGGGTTAACACTAGGTGACCTAATAAATGAGGGAAACTTAGGTTTGATAAAAGCGGCGAAACGTTTTGATGAGACTCGGGGTTTTAAATTTATCTCATATGCTGTTTGGTGGATACGTCAATCTATTCTTCAAGCATTAGCAGATCAGTCTCGTATCGTTCGTCTACCGCTTAACAAAGTAGGTAGTATAGGAAGAATAAGTGCTGCAGCAGCAAGACTAGAGCAGTTGCAAGAACGTGAGCCAACTCCAGAGGAGATAGCAAAGGAACTTGAGATATCTGTGACTGAGGTAGAAAATGCATTCAAATCAAGTGGAAGACACTTGTCTATAGATGCACCACTTATCGAAGGTGAAGAGAATAGCTTGCTTGGGGTTTTAGATAATAACGATGAGCCAAATCCAGATCAGCCGTTGATGGATGAGTCGCTTAGAAAAGAAATAAACCGTGTAATCTCTACACTTTCTGAAAAAGAAAGAGA
>DNBZ01000128.1 GCA_003484585.1 Bacteroidota bacterium
CCATTATTAAAGAAGAAAGGTTGGTTGCAACATAAAATAGCAATTGGCTCAGAAGTAAGAGCGGGAGAACTATTACAGTGTGATTGACTTAAATCTATCTCTGCAAAAGTTTGAAATTGAGCATTGGCTGCTCCAGTATTAATGTTACTATTTCTACAGCACTGTCCTGTCCGTAGTCTTACCTTTCCACAACTCACCATATTAGAATAAGGTGCGTTGTTGAAATCAACGGTTACTTTGTAAGTGTGTTGTTCGATACCTTCAGCACCAGTTATTCTGGTGTTAGATGGAACACATTCTCCACTTGCAGTAGCACATACAGGTGTAATTTCTTTAATACTTACAAATGTGGGTGTAATAGATCGGGTCTTAGTACCATCTGAACATTCTATGAATGTTTGAGGTGTTGAGAAACCTACTCCAGCACACCATCTATAGTAGGTGATTGTAAATTCAAATTTCAGAGAATCGACACATTTGTACGTGATATCTGCACCCATAACGTGGGTTGCTTCTGCTTTCTGAGAAGAAAACAAAAATGGCAAAATCAAAATGAACGTTAAAACGCTCTTATTTAATAGTTTAAGCATATTGTTATTGTTTTTTAACATGATGTTCTTGTAAGACGCGGCAAAATAGGCAAAATTCAAACTTTTTCCTATCATTTTAATGGGTTTCATGGTGTGATACATAATTTTTTAGATTGCACATTAGATTTAGTAATTAGTTGTATAGTATAGATACCTGGCAATAAAGAAACGTTGCACTGCCATCTTGTATTTTTGATATTTTCGCTAGAATAAACTTTAACTCCTTGACTGTCAGTTATAATAATTTTCTCAATTACTTGGTCGCTATGCGTGTATAGCGGTCCTGATGTAGGGTTTGGGTATACTCTAAAGTTGTTATTTATATCGGCTGTAGGTATGCCAGAAGTAGTGTTGTAATAGGACAAGTTTCTTGCTGATTTTAGGGTTATTGAGTCTAGGTACTTTTTTCTATCATTTAGTAATCCTACATCTAAAGCTATATCAAGCTTTATAAAATTATTTTGATTGAAGTTTTTTCGTGTGTTTTTTCCTATTATAGTTCGTCTTCCAGGAGTATTGTTCTCATCATCTTCGGACCAGAATATGCCTTCTGTTAAGTTGCTTTGAGCAAAGATAAAGTCCGACTCTGTGTCTCCTTCTGTTCCATCTCCTCCCCAAGTTAAGTTGGTTCCATCTTTCCAAGTATTTAATCCATAGTTGATGTAGTTGGAGTTTATTTTAGGTTGACCGTTTTTTAATTCTGTATCTGTAAAAGCAATTGAGTTTGTTAGATTTTCGTTTAAAAATGTAGCCACAACATACGGTGTCTTATTGCCAAAGTATCCTTGGTCTGTATCTAAGCCGTTTAATATAAAAATACTCTGAGGAAAGGTCTGCAATGTGCCAGCAAAATTGTCGTCTGGGTTTCCGCACCCTCCAGATATAAAGAATCCAACTTGAATGTTTTTATATGCTGTAGGCCTTCTGTTTATTATGAAATATTCTAGAAACAGGGTAGAAGCTCCTGCATGTTTATAAACCATTAGTTGTATTTCTATACCGATCTCTTGGCCAAAAGAAGCAGTATGTTCATCTGCCAAATCATTAAAGATACAATAAACAGATTCCGCACCTTTAATAGCGGGATAATCTCCGTTTTCTGGATCGTACATTTTATTAAAATTAACATCTACAAATGGAGCAAGATAATTAGCGAACCCTCCATTCCCTTGTGCTGGCCAGTTGGCTATCTCATCGGGAATATTGTATCCAGGTTTCTCGAAATTCTGTTTGTGGGTAGTAATGATGTCATTAGATACATACCAAGTAGCATCCCAAGCTGAAATGTCGCCAGTTTGACCCGTAAGTGTATCTATTGGCCCTGGCCAAAAATCAAAAGAATCTTTGCCAGAAAGATACTGCACAGCGGTATGATATTGTCCGTTTTCATCTTCGGCTACTAGCCAAAGGCCTGCCTGAGCCAATAGAGGTTTTGTGCTATCTTTATTATAGAAAGAAGCAGGGGCAAGCGACTGAAGGTTTATGCCTATGGATCCGTTAGAATTTACTCTTACTTCGTGCTCTGCACCTAGTGTACTGTAGGCTGTTTGTGCACATAGACTTGTTGCCCACAAGAGAGATAGAAGTATGGCTGCTGTTTTTTTCAATTACAGCTGTATTCTAAGTCCAAAATGAGTATAGAAGCCAAGTTCTTTTTGGGATATATCCGCACTCGTTTTCAATGCAGAGTTTAGTCCAATAAATGCTTGAGGATACAAGATGAGCGATATACGGTCCGTACATTTATATGCTGCACCTATGCCGTATGTGAAAGAGTGGAAACCAGCAGATTTGGTAGAAATAGGTTGTAAGTCTTCTGACTTTCCTTCTTCCGTAACTATTTGTCCATTTGCATTGCTGTATTAGCCTGCAAGTACTCCGATCTTAGTCATTAAAGACCATTTTTCACCTTCATATAAACCTCTTTCTAATACTAGCGGTATAGAAGCTGATAGATAGGTATTCGTTTGATTTGTTTGGTTTCCTTTTTGTACAGAACTGTCTGTTACTGTAACAGTGTATTCTCTTTCTATCTCACCTAATACAGGGTGAATGATGGTCTCTGTTCTTGTTTCTTCACGCTGCATGTATGTTATTTGGTCTGCTGAGGTGTAGCTTAGGTTTTCTCTTCTATTGACTAAAGATACTCCTGTTTGTGCACTCCACTTGGTATTGATGCGATACAGCACATTTAAGTTATAAGCAGTAGAGAATTTTACAGACTCTGTAGTATTTCTCATAGTTACGTAGTCGGTAGGGCCACTAAGTATTCTGCTTCCAAAACCACCAGCGGCACTAGCTTCTATGCTCCATCTCGATAGTCTTACGAGTCTGCCAATAGGTAGATTAATGTCTGCTTTATCACCATCCTGTGGTCTATCTATTTGGGCTACGTTAGTTGAGTCTATATTTGTTATTGGAGTCTTAATTTCTGGGATGTTTCGTTTTGTAAGGTTTGCTAAATTTATAGCACTTAAGTCTACTTCAGATTCTCCATTGCGAGTAAATATTTTGGCTTTTTTAGGGTCTGCATTTTTATTAGCATCGTGTATTTTTTGGTACAGCTTTGCTAATTCTTCATTTACCGTGCGATTTTCAGCTTGTGGTAATACAGTGTCATCTATAGACGATTGTCTTTTCTTTTCTTTTTGAGAAACAAAACTGTTCGCTCCTCCTGTAGTTTTGCTTTTAGTTTTAGATGATTGTACTTCCTCTTTAGGGTCAGCACTCTCATTAGCTGAAGGTGGTAATTTGTCGTTTTCTATTACTGGAAAGATTTGCTCTTCACTAGTAATAAGTTCAGTGTTTTGCTCTTTTTCTATGGTATTATCTTCTGCTAGCTTGCTATCTGAAGAAGTAGATAATACGGCATATCCTAATCCTAGACTAAAGAGGAGTAAAGCAGCACTGCTCCACATCCAAATTACTATGCGTTTCTTTTTAGCTCTTGCAGCTTGTATCTTATCAAACAAACCTGCACTAGGTGCCGATTCGAAGTTTTCGAATTTCTGTTTGAAGATATTTTCTATCTCGTTGCTCATATTCTCTTGATGCCGTGTTTGGCAAGTATTTTTAATAAATATTGTTTGGCTCTGCTGTATTGTGTTCTAGATGTAACATCTGTCACCCCGAGCATTTTTCCTATTTCCTTATGACTATAGCCCTCTACAGCATATAAGTTGAATACTGTTTTGTATCCAACGGGTAATTCTTGTAATATATTCATCAGATAAGCCGTCTCCATGTTGCTTACTGCCTTAGAATCTAATGAAGGTTCCTGCACATTATCTATGTCGCCAGGTTCAAATTTATTTACACGCTTATCGTTACTCTTTAGTGCGGTAAATACGACTACCTTTCGTATCCATCCTTCAAAAGAACCTTCTCCTTTGAAAGTCTTTATTTTATCAAATATTTTTATAAATGCATCTTGGAGCACATCTTCTGCCTCCATTTTACTATTGCAATATCTAAGGCTTACACCCATCATTTTTGGGGAATATTTTTCATACAAAAGCTGCTGACAATGCACATCATTCCTAATACATCCGTTAATAAGATCGTGTTCATTCAATTGGTTATCGTTAGTACTGTTTTTGTTTTGGTTCAAAAGAGAGACTCGTTGCCTTGCAAATATGTTGCATACATTGGTAAAAAAAACTTCAATTTCTTTTATTTTTATCCTAAGTGATTGTAAATGAGCTCAAAAAGTTAAATGACTATGTGCGATAAATGTGCCTTTAGATTAAGCATTTGTGTATAAAAGCGATGTGCACTCTCAATATAAAACCTCACTTTTGCCTACAAATGCAGAAGTTTTCTAAAGAAGAACTATTGAAACTAAGTGCCGATCTATTTATAAAGATGGGTGCTTCTGATGTGGACGCTCAACAGGCCGCCGATGTACTAGTAAGTGCCGATGTGCGTGGTATAGATAGTCATGGAGTGTCTAGACTTGTGGGGTACGTTGGTTTATGGGAAGCCGGTCGTATAAACATGACTCCTACTATTAAAATAGTACGTGAACATAAATCTACTTTTACCATAGATGGAGATAGCGGACTAGGACTAGTGGTAGCTCCTAGAGCTATGCAAATAGCTATAGATAGAGCTACTGAGTATGGTAGTGGCTGGGGTGCTATTATGAATAGTAATCACTTTGGTATAGCGGGATATCACGCTATGATGGCTTTGCCGCATGATATGATAGGTATGGCTATGACCAATGCTACTCCTTTCATTCCACCTACACATAGTAAGCAAGCTATGCTAGGCACTAATCCTATTGCCTATGCTTTCCCTAGTGATGAAGAATTGCCACTAGTTATAGACCTAGCTACTGCATCTGTAGCTCGTGGTAAAATAGAAATAGCAAAACGTGAAGGAAGGACAATACCGAAGGGATGGATGGTAGATAAAAACGGAAAGCAGAGTCAAAATGTAGACGAATTGAAAGATGGAGGCATGCTCACACCTTTAGGTAGTTTAGAAGAACTTAGTAGCCACAAAGGATATGCACTAGGTAGCTTGGTAGATGTGCTTACGGGTGTACTCTCTGGTGCCAATTATGGCAAATGGGTGCCTCCATTTGTACCCTATCTTCCTCTGTTACCAGATCTGCCAGGCAAGGGGCTCGGCCATATGGTAGGAGCTATGGAGGTGGAGGGTTTTAGACCTGCAGCAGAATTCAAAACGAGCATGGACCATTGGATACGTAGTTTTAAATCTGCTGAGAGAATAGATGGAGACCAAGAAGTATATGTGCCTGGGGAAAAAGAATACTTGGTAGGAAAAGAAAGAGAAGTACACGGTATTCCCATCAATGATAAGGTAGTAGATGACTTGGAAAGCTTGAAAAAGAAGTTTTCTATTTAACCCACATTTAAGACATTTCATCTAATTATGACTTTCGCACGTCCTAAACTAGATATCATAGACAATTATTTTAATAACTTAGCCGCTCAATAAAACACAATGAAAAAAACAGCAATTATATTAGGACTTAGTTTACTCTATTTTATTCCAAGTTTTGGGCAAGGAGTAAATGAAGCTCCCAATAATAAACAGAATAAGGGTCTTGAAGTAGCAATACAAAGAAATGAAGAGGTCAATAGATTCGCAGATCTTAAAATCTTAAAGTACGATGCGTCCAGTATCAATGATCTTACTACAGAGCAGAAAGAATTGGTTTATTACCTGAGCCAAGCCGCTTTGAGCGGAAGAGAAATAACGTACGCTCAAAACTACAAGCACAATATTTTTATCAAAAGAACCTTAGAAGAAATTTATACCAAATACCAAGGTGATAGACAGTTTATTGAGTTCTTAAAGTTTGAAGAGTACTTAAAACGCTTTTGGTTTTCTAACGGAATTCACCATCACTATGCAGAGAAAAAATTTACTCCAGAATTTGATCCTGCGTATTTGATACAAATGGTAAATGAGACTCAAAACATAAAATTGCCTTTAGAAGCTGAAGAGACTAAAGAGCAATTTGCCGAAAGATTTATAATGCTCATTTTTGATCCAAATCTAGATGCCAAAAAAGTAGTAAAGGATAAAGGAGTAGACAAGGTTGCTATTTCTGCAAATAATTTTTACGGAGAAGGAGTAGGAGAAGAAGAAGCTATAGCTCACTATGCTGCTATGGCTACAGCAGGAGATAAAACTCCTGTAGAGTATGGACTAAATTCTAGATTGGTAAAGCAAGATGGTAAACTGGTAGACCTAGTATATAAGTCTGGCGGTCTATATGGTGGTGCTATGGACCAGATGATCTTTTGGTTAGAAAAAGCCAAAAAAGTAGCAGAGAATAAAGCTCAGGCAGAGCA
>DNBZ01000100.1:0-5903 GCA_003484585.1 Bacteroidota bacterium
TTCCATTAGCCGCGGCTAATGGAATGACGAGCCCATCCTATAATAGAAATAGAGACTCCACGCTTTTTCTGCAAAATCAAAAAAGACGTCACTTTAGAAATATAAAAGCACTTTCAGATTGGCGAAGATCTAAATTTACATGCGTAGATTTTCTGTCCCATGAAAAAGAGATCCGTACTTTTCAATGATTTTTTGAACTGACGATTGGTCAAGAGCAGTATACACATAACTGTCCCAACCAAGATCAAGAAAAAGCAGCCTTTTATTCACCTGTTCTAAATCTTCATCTATAGCTTTAAAAAGATCGATAACAAATTCTCCGTCTGCATATTCTATGTTATCAGCTCTTTGTCTTATGCCGCTAACCTTTATCCATTTGCAATATGCTTTCAAGAAATTGTTCAATCTCCCTTGCATTTTCTTCTCCTCGCCAATCGGTCATCCACAATTTATTTTTACTATCGCCGTATATGTAAATTACTTCAATAGCCTTTAGTTTCTCCAACTCAAAGTTGTCATATTCTTCTAACAGCTCTTTATTCTCAGTGAGGAAGGACTTTTTATCATTAAGATAAGAATTAAAAAAAGATTCAAATTCTAACCTCATACTAGGAAAAAGCAATTCTCCTAATTGAACTAAATCTGACTCTTTAATAAGACTATTTTTTGATTTGTTTCGGAATGCTTGTAAAACGCCTAGTATTATAATTGTCAAAAAGGCTATCAGGAAATATTTCATTTTTCTATTTAAAAGTAAACTCAAATCTACAAAAAAACCTCCATCGATTACTCGATGGAGGTTTTAGAATAAACTATTTTTAGTTTTCTTCTCTTTATTGCACAGCCACTTCTGCATTAGCAGAGCTATCCGCTGGAGCAGTATCGGTTTCTTCACCAGGCACCCATTTTTCTCCTTCGGGTTCTTTGGCTCCTTCTGGGTTAGTCCCTTCTAGACTAAGTATATAAGAAGTCACTTCTTGCATTTTCTTAGGATTCAGCGTTCCTTTCCAAGCCGTCATACCTTTTTCAATAACACCATACTTGATCGTCTTAAAGATGTTTTTAGCACCTCCTCCCTGTTTCCAAAACTCGTCTGTAAGGTTAGGCCCTACAAGTCCTTTGCCTCCATCAGCATGACATACTTTACAGTTTTGAATGTACAGTTTTTTACCTGCGGCAATGGCCAGCTCGTCTGTGAGAGCTACTACATTACTTTCATCTATGTTTAGATCTTCTTCAGATACGTTTGCTGTTTGCTGTACTTCTGCAGCTTTCATTTCGGCTACGTACTCCTCTTCTTGTGTATACCCATAATCTGTCATACTAAAACGTACGAAATAGACTGCAGCAATAACGATACACCCATAAAACAAGAACATAAACCAGGGCGGTGGAGGATTATCTAGCTCATAGATGCCATCGTGAGGCTCATCTATAAGTGTATCCTTATCTGTGCCCACAGGCTTGAGTTGGAAAATCTTTTCCCAACTACTTCTGCCGTCCCACATTTTGGCCTCTGGGGTATTACTCTCCCCTGTCACGTAGCGTTTCAACTCACGAGAGATGAGAAACAGTACGTAAGTGATAAGTAGTAATAGTCCTATTACTAAGTATATAATCCATAGTAATGGAGTAGAAAATCCGCCGCTAGCTACGGCTTCTGTGCTCTGTGCAAATACACCTAGTGTAGCTATGGCACCTAATATTGTTAAGCTAATTCTGTTTTTCATTGGTTTCATTGTTAGTGTTGTCTAGCGGTAGATTAGCAAGCTCTGTTATTTGCTCCTTACTCATGAGGTTCATATAGATAGCTGCTATTATAAATACTCCCAAAAAGATGAGAAGGGCGATGATTAAATAAACATCGGCTCCTTCTACATATCCTATCATTTTTCCCATAATACTATTCGCTTGTCGCTACTTCTTTAGTGTTAATGTCTCGTCCTAATTTATGCAAGTATGCTATTAGGGCTACTATCTCTTTCTCCTTAGCTACTTTGATTCCTTTTTCTTTCAGCAAGAAATTAGAAATCTTTTCCGCTTGTTTGTCAAGGTCTTCCTGGGCTATCATCTCATAGTTTTCTACATAAGGAACACCTAGTTTACGCATCACAGTGATTTTGCCTTCTATTTTACTATAGTCGCCATCTTCGGCTATGAGCCATGGATAAGCTGGCATGATAGAGCCTTCTGAAGTACTTCTAGGATCCTTCATATGCTGATAGTGCCACCCTGCATCTTTGTATATTTTAGAAGCTGTATTTCCTGCTCTAGCCAAATCTGGACCCGTACGCTTACTACCCCATAAGTGTGGATGGTCATACACGTTTTCGCCAGATTTTGAGTATTCACCATACCGTACCGTTTCAGAACGGAAAGGACGTACCTGCTGCGAGTGACAGTTATTACACCCTTCTCGGATATATATATCTCTACCTTCCAACTCTAGCGGAGAGTATGGAGTCACACTTGGTATTGTTTTCACATTACTTTCTACTAGAAATGCAGGTACAAACTCTACTACCCCACCTATAGCTACTGCTATGAATGAGAATATTAAAAGTTGTGTTGGACGTTTCTCTATCCATCTGTGCCAGTAAGCTACTTGCACTTCACCTTTCACTTCTTTTACCATAGGATATGCTTCTGCAGCTTCGTTGGCTACTAGTTTACCGGTTCTGGCTGTTTTCCAAAGATTCCATACCATTATACAAGCTCCTGTAAGATATAATGTCCCACCAAATGCTCTAAGCATGTGCATAGGAAGAATCTGTAGTGTAGTCTCTAGGAAGTTAGGATACTTAAGCATCCCATCTACTGTGAACTCTTTCCACATAAGACCTTGAGTAAAACCACTGAAGTACATAGGTATAGCATAAAATAAGATGCCTAGTGTAGCTAACCAAAAGTGTACGTTGACCGCTTTTTTAGAGTACATCTTAGTCTCATAGATACGAGGTATGATGTAGTATAGTATAGCAAAAGTCAATAGACCATTCCACCCAAGAGCCCCTACGTGTACGTGAGCTACTATCCAGTCTGTAAAGTGAGCAATAGCATTTACATTTTTGAGAGCTAGCATAGGCCCTTCGAAAGTGGCCATACCATAGCAAGTAAGACCTACTACCATGAACTTAAGCATAGCGTCATCTCTCACTCTATCCCAAGCTCCACGGAGTGTAAGTAGACCATTTAGCATACCACCCCAAGATGGTGCTATTAGCATAATACTAAAGACTACGCCAAGTGTCTGTGCCCAATCTGGCAAACTACTATAAAGCAAGTGGTGAGGACCCGCCCAGATGTATAAAAATATCAATGACCAAAAGTGAAGAATAGATAATTTATATGAATAGACCGGTCTATTAGCCATCTTAGGCATGAAGTAATACATAAGCCCCAGAAATGGAGTAGTGAGGAAAAATGCTACAGCATTATGACCATACCACCACTGCACCAGGGCATCTTGCACTCCGGCAAATGCGGAGTAAGACTTGAACAAATCGACTGGTAATGCAAAACTATTCACTATGTGTAGCATAGCCACCGTAATGAAGGTAGCGATGTAAAACCAGATAGCTACGTATAAATGCTTCTCTCTACGCTGGTAGATAGTACCGAACATATTCCACCCAAAAACAACCCAGATAAGAGCAATGGCTATATCTATAGGCCACTCTAACTCGGCATACTCCTTAGACGAAGTAAGACCTAGTGGCAATGTGATAACCGCTGCTAATATGATGAGCTGCCATCCCCAGAAATGAATCGTACTCAGTTTATCACTAAACATTCTGGTTTTCATAAGACGCTGCAGTGAGTAGTACACACCCATAAAAATGGCATTTCCTACAAAGGCGAAAATCATAGCGTTGGTGTGTAGCGGTCTCAGTCTACCAAACGAGATATATCTCGAACTAAAGTTGTACAAGGGGTCAAATAATTGACTAGCGATTGTGACTCCAACCAGCATGCCGATAACACCCCAAATGGCTGTAGCGACCGCAAAATTTCGGACAATCTTATTGTCGTAATTAAAGGTTTCTTTTTGCATATTAATTTTGATTTTTTGATTTTGATTTTTTAACATCTAGCACTCGCATGGCTGGCGACTCTAGGTCGTCAAACTGCCCACTTTTCACCGCTCTATAGAAAGCATATAAGAATCCTACGGCGAGCACCAGACTGAGCGATATGAGTAATGCTATTATTTTCATGTTAGATAAGTTGTAATTTTTTTGATTTGATGCGTACTAAAAGTGTGTCTAATAGTACCACAGACACACTGCTAAGTGGCATTAGAATAGCGGCTATAATGGGCGTGAGTAGTCCTAGTACAGCAAAACTGACTCCTGCCACATTGTAGCACAATGAGAAGACTAGACTCCAAGTTAGTATCTTCTTAGAGTAGCGAGCCAGCTCCATAAAAGCAGGCAGCTTATCAAAACTATCACTAAGCAATACGGCATCACTTCCTGGATAAAAACCATTTAGATTTTCTGTAATGGCTATGCCCAAATCACCTTTTTCTATAGCCGAACTATCATTGAGTCCGTCGCCTATCATCAGCACCTTTTGATCGTACTGTATTTTGCTTATCTCCGTAGCTTTTTGCTGCGGTTTTAGATTAAATTTTAATTGAAAGAAGTTAGGGAAGATTTCTTTCAAGGTTTCTTTCTCTCCAGCATTGTCTCCACTTAGTATAGAGAGTTTCACTAGCTTACCTAATCTGTGCAACACACCTTGCAGTCCGCTGCGGTAGCTAGCAGATATTTTGAAATGACCTATCACTTCATTATCTACAGATACATACACCGCTGTACCCTTAGACTCAGTAGCTGTGAGCCATTGGCTAGCACCTAGTCGTATTATTCTTCCTCCTATCTCGCCTTGTATTCCTTTCCCTGCTATTTCTTCAAAAGAGGTAGAGTCTATCGCTTGGTATTTACTCAAAAACTGAGCAACTGCATTACTAAGCGGATGTGTACTTTGAGTAGCTAGTGCTTTTATGGCACGTGCAGTAGCTACATCTAGCTTACTACCTACATAGCTCACACTCATTGACTTGTTTTCGGTGATGGTACCTGTCTTATCCAATACCACGTGGTCTATATCTCCTAGTGTGGCTATGGCTTCTGCTTCTTTTACAAAAAAACTATTGGCACTAAAGACACGCAGGATATTACCAAAAGTAAAAGGAGCACTCAATGCTAGGGCACAAGGACACGCCACTATGAGCACAGAGCTAAACACAAAGAGTGCTTTCTCTATGCTACTAAATGACCAAATAACTGCAGCTACCGTTGCTATGGTAATCACTGCTATGGTAAAATACTTGCTTATGTGATCTGTCCACCTGTTGCTAAAATCTTTTTTCTCTGTCTGATTAGACCAAGTAGACCACAGCTTGTCTATGCTAGGTTGCTCTAGCAAGGTCACGGTGAGTTCGCCTGCTTTCTGACATCCGCCGGCATATACTTGCTCGCCTATACTCACCTGCTCAGGGAGAGCTTCTCCCGTGATAAATGCATAATCTATAAGCCCAGATCCGCGGCTTAGTATGCCATTTACTGGAATAATTTCTTCGTTCTTTACCAGAACCTGGTCTCCTTTTATGAGTTCATCTATTCTACTCCAGATAGTCTCTTCTCCATTTACCTGACGTACTACTAAAGGTATAAATTCTTGTACGTTTCTAGTGTAGCTCACTTGGTCATATACCTTATGCTGAAACCACTTACCTATGAGCAGAAAGAAGATAAGACCAGCTAGTGAGTCTAGATAGCCAGTACCTACTCCGCTAAAAATCTCATAGAGACTCCAGCCAAATAAACTGAGTATACCTATGGCTATCGGAATGTTGAGGTGGGACTTGCCTGCGGCCAATGCTCTGTAAGCAGAGT
>DNBZ01000100.1:6012-11739 GCA_003484585.1 Bacteroidota bacterium
ATGTTACCAAAGCAAAATCCTGCAACTGCTAGCTTCAGCAGATTATTCTTGTTTACCGTTTTTTCGGCTTCTTTTAGTTTTTGAGAAATACTAATCTGTGGCGGGTACCCTATATCTTCTAGTAACTGGGCTACGAACGAGAGCGGTAGTTCCTTACTAGCCGTTACAATACATTTTCGCTGTTCGAAATTTACTTTAGCACTAAGTATACCTTCATAAAAAGAGGGCAAATCCTCTAGCAACTCTATGCAACTAGAACAATGAATAGAAGGAAGAGAAATACCAATACCATAGAGTTTGTCATTTTGGTAGTCAACCAATTGATTGAAATTTTCTGCTAAGTCAAACTGCTTATATTTTAGAGAAACGTCAAGCGGTGCATTCTTCATATTGGCCACCACATCACTTAGAGTAGCACAACCATAGCAGCAATAATCTTTGCCCTTTATGCAAACCAAATCACTGTCGCATACGCTTTCGCAGTATGCACATAAAGTTGCTGTGGTTGTGCCTTGTTTCACTCTAATTTTTAATCTTGGCTCAAAGATGGTGTGAGCACCATTTTGAATTAATGAGTATCATCAGAACACACTATGATATTGGTTTAAAGAATGCTATTGGATAAAAACATTTAAGAAGACTAACATTGATGAAGTCTTTAAAGAGAAGTAAAAAACTCCATTTCACATCTTCGAGGTCTCTCACAGAGGACTCAGAATTCTCGCTATACTGCTTCCAGATAAACCCGCTGGCGAAGGCGGCAATTTATCCTTTTCTCAACACATAATGATAGTAAACCATAGTACCATTACTAAATTCGGTATGGATGTTTGAACCTTTTACTCCTGCAAAATCATTCAGCGGTTTTCGTAACCAGCCCTTTACCATATTTTGAAAGAATGCTAACTTGAATTCGTGAAATGCATCCATGGCAGTGACCACTTCCTTGGAGATCAATTCCTTTTTGACCACTTCGAACCCTGCATCACTGAAGGTCTTATCCAGTTCTTCTATACCCTCTGCGGGACGTAGGTCAGCAAACAAAAAATACCCGCCTGGACGAAGCACTCTGTGGACTTGCTCCACAAACTTTTTCATAGAACCGTAGCAATGTGACGATTCTACATTCACTACCGCATCTACATTTTCATTCGCCAAGGATAAGTTTTCTGCATCCCCATGCATAAAGGTTAATCCATCTACCTTGTGCTTTTCGTTGCTGAATTTGACTGCGTTTTTAGAGTAATCTATTCCAATCATTGTCTTTGGTTTAAGATATCGTTTGATGTACGAAGAACCTCCTCCACGGCCACTACCTACTTCTACTACGTCTTTATCCGTGAGGTCTACAGCTGTGGCCACATGGTGGTAGAGCTGAATCATATACCGGTCACGCTCTTCCTGGGCTGGAAGTGGGATAGCCATAGGTTGGTTGCAAGTCTCGTATCCATAGTTCATATACGTCCACTCCTTTGTAGGATACTTTTCAGACAGATACTCATATAGTTTTTTCCAGACCGCTCTCTTCAGTCGTGGCGATATTTTAAGAATGAAAGCAAAAATATTGGTAAGCATAGGTTAGCAAATGTGTTAACTTTATATGGAAATGGAACCTACTATACTAGAAATATTTTTATAGCAAGTAGTCATTCAATGTCTTTTTTCTCTTAAGCTTCGGGGTCTCCTTGCAGGAGCTGAAATAGTTTGATGTATCCAAGAATGACCAATGGCTTGATTTAATTCCTTCTTTTTCCCTTTGCCTTACGTTTTTGCCTTGACGCAAAAAGTAACAAACCTGCCTGCCGCAGGCATGGAAAGTCAAGACTGATTAGATTTCGACTCTGTTTTACTACGGTCTCTCCACTGAAAATTAAAAGGTGCTAATTCCTAGTTTCAAGATGATTGGTGGAGCAGTCATATTATTAGATACTCGAAATGTGAACAGCTCGCTCGCACTGCATAATTTTCTTTCCGCCAGAGGCGGACAAGCTGTTTCGAAACCTTGAAAACAGGCAAAATCAAATAGGTCAATTTTCAGATGCAGATAACCGTAACTCTAATCTAGCTCCGCTACCAGCTCTGTCAATACTTGCTTGTAGGCATCTAATCTCCTTATGCACCCCGCATAACGAGCAGTGGCAGTTCTACTTTGGCACAGATAGTCTTGGTCACACTTCTATTAAAAAGGTAATCTAGCCTAGTGGTATGTGAGTGATACAGACAGAGCATATCTACTTCACTAGTAGCAAGATACTCGTTTATACCGTCTACTACATCTGCATTGCGAAGCGTCTCTACGCGTATTTGTTGCTTATCTAGAGAGATAGATCGTGGAGCCTTTTGATCTGCTGAAGTAAGTATGCGTAGCACTTCTATTCGAGCATTTGGTATAGCGATATGACTCACCAAATTGCAAATAAAAGGAGCTTGTGGTAGTTGGTCTTTAGCTGTGCATATAGTGAGCCTATGCAATGGCTTACTATCACTACTAGCAGGTACCGCCAGCACTGGATATTGCGATGTGCGAATAATGGACTCGGTAACCGAGCCCATTAGTTTACTCGCTATATTATTTTCACCTTTAGTGCCCATCACTATCAGGTCTGGGGCTTTTACTTTTGCTACTTGCTCTACCCAATCTTTTAGATAACCATTGCGAATAATCACTTCTGGCTTATCACCATAAGCTTCCCATATTTGACTCATTACCTTAGCCATATCTCGCTCAGCGTCTTTCATCATCATATCGTCTAGCCGCAGCATCACCCCCGAAGAAGTCGCAGGCTCTTTTATAGCATGTATCAGCGATATTTCTAAACCTTGGTGCTTAAAATTATCATAGACATAGGCTACTGCTTTATAAGCATTTTCTGAGAAGTCTGTTGGGATGATTATGTTCATTCTTGTTTTTTTCTAAATGGAAGTTTGCGAATCTGCAGATTTGTTCATCTGTTTTTCTAGTGTATATGAGTCTGTGGTGGTGGTCTCTATCCAAACTCGCCCTGTGAGTCTAAATACTTGAGCGTGAAGTCCAAATCTACTTTCTAGTAGTTGCTCAATTTCACTGACTGTCATGCTCTTGTCCCAGGCCATATCTCCTTCGGAAATACTTGGGTTTACTTCGCTAACTAATAGGCTACTATCTAACATGCTTTTTTTATGCGACCCCGAACTATCCGCATGTTGTTTTTTAAAGAATTCCAATTTTAGTCCGTCAAACTGTGACGCGAACTGGGTTCTTATCTCTTCTAAAACGGTCTCTTTATTTATTTTCATTACAGTACAGTTCCAAGATACTCTTTATACTCTGTTTTTAACTCATTCCATATCTTATCAAACCTCTGCATCCGATTTACTAGTGCGGAGTTTTCATCTACCTTTCTATGGTCTGTAGCCACATTATTAGCCTTTGCATTTTCTACTATTTTATGCTCCTCGGCATGGATATCGTGCTTTAGCCCATCTATCACCTCACAGTGCAGGATAAACTGATTTTGGAAGTGCTCCGCAGGTGCTAAAACCTCTGTCTTTGTATTTTTCTGAGTGATTTCGCCTAGTCTATTTCTATAGGTTTTTATCTCATCTTTGGCAAAGTCTAAATCTTTTAGCCATTGGGTATTCTCCTTGTGAATGTCGTTTAAATACTTTTGTGTGCTCATTATAATTTTCTTTTTTTGTTAAAATATAAATAAAGGGATACTGCAATCTTTCAGTAGCTCCTTGGTGGTACTCTTATGAAATAGCTCTTCTATAAAGCCTCGTGTATGCTGTTTAATGGCTAGTATATCTGCATTTTCTTTATCTAGGTATTCCGTTAAGCCTTCTTCTACAGAGCTATCCCAAACCGCAACTTCTTTCACTCCGCCTTCATCACATATCACTTCCTGTACGTAGTCCCCTTTCCTTCCCTGCACAGAAACGATATGCAGTTTAGTCTTACTTCCCTTGAAGAACTCATGAATAGTAGCCAATTCCTTAGCTATAGGCTCTTTGTTATCATTACCAAAGACGACATTTTTAAATGCCCTATACTTTGCATTCTTGGGTACTGCTATCACCGGCACGTCAGAGCGTTTGGCTACTGCGGCCGTAACACTCCCAAGCAAACTAGCTAGCAACCCGCTCTCGCCACTAGTGCCCATTACTATTGCCTCCGCATTTAGTGTCTCTGCAGTCTCGATAATAACATCTGAGCCAAGACCAAAATCGCTTTCAGTTTTAATATTTATTCCATATTTTTCAGTTAGTTCTTCCGCTAGTTTATCCAGTTTTATTTGGGTAAACTTTCGCTCGTTATCCATCATAGTCTCTGCGAGTGTTATAGGAGCATTGGCATCTACTAGCGGCACATGCATAGCATGCATTACATACATCTGCAAGCCATGTTCCTTACAAAAAGCAGCCGCATAGTCTGCGGCATTACTTGCCGTATCCGAAAAATCTGTAGGTACTAGAATCGATTTCATGTTTTTTACTATTCTTTTGTTGAAAATGTTGGTGCTTTATTGCCCCTAACATTATACCACAAAGTACACTAGACTTACGTGCATTTACGATGTCAAGAATCAGTTTGAGATATGATATTTATTAGGATTAAATACTAGTCCGAATGCATCTCCTGCTAGGGACCACGAATGAGTACTAGCGATTTCTATTTCCTACAGGAGCTCCTGCCAGGGGCTCTGAAAGTAGCAGCTAGCTGCCTTCTAGACTTTTCACTCGCTCTATCTTATCTAGTTTAGAGAGTGTAAGCCTAACCGTACTATCTTCTGTAGCCGCTAGTTCGTGTACTACATTTCCTTCTAAGGTAAGGATATCGCCTTCTACAAGACTGTGCATCTCGCTCCCCACGGTAAAATCTACATTGCCTTTTAGCAGGTGTACCAAGATGGCGTAGGGGGTTTTGTGCTCCTTCATTACGCACCCCTTCTTTAGCATTATTCTAATTTCTTTGGTAAAGGAAGATTCGAGTATCACTTCTGCTTTTATGCCCTTTTCTCCGTAGGAGATAGCGTCACTAAACGAACTTTTTTTCATACTAATAGTCTTTATTTAGAATGTAGCAAGGCTATTATAGCCGTTTCTAGAGTCGATGGTAGTATTCTCTGTTCTGCTTGCAGCGTTTTTAATTCTTTCAGGTACTCTTGAATCTTAGCTGACTTATCGCTGTATACTCTGTCTACGCATTTACTGCACATCTCGCTTTTTGGCTTGGAGCAGCTTTGGGGAGCCGCTTTTTCCAGGCTTTCTATTAGTTCTTCTATTTCAGTATGGCGTACAGTACTCATATTTCAGGTTGGGTTTGTATAAATTTATAGTAGTTTTCTTCGAAGAACTTTTGGCAGTCCTCACATTCTAAAAGTTTATAATATTCCCAAAGGTTGACCTGCTCTAGATCTTCATTGCAATAGGCACAAGTGCTTGGCTCTGAGCACCACTCAAAGAAGTGTCCTTTGCAGATATATATAGTGTTCTGTACGAGAGTTATAGAGTCTATAGGAACGTCGGTGATTACTTCTACGCTATGCTCTCTTTGCTCTGGCACTATAGCGGCAATCAAACCTATGAGTCCAAAAAATACTATAATAAAGCTGTATCGTCCCATTGCTGTATTCCGTTTGTGATGTTAAATAAGTGATGAAAACCAATTTCGGTAAGTATGCGAACGGCCACTTTGCTCCTAGAGCCGTCTGAGCAGTAGAGTAGTATATTAATGTCTTTTTCTAA
>DNBZ01000149.1 GCA_003484585.1 Bacteroidota bacterium
CTTTCTGAAAAAGAAAGAGATGTACTAAAGTATTACTACGGACTAGATGGTGGACCAGCACATACATTAGAAGATATATCTGATAAGGTAGGTCTTACTCGTGAGCGTGTACGTCAGATCAAAGAAAAAGCACTTAGAAGACTTCGTAAGTCTAGCAAGAGCAAAATATTGAAATCATATTTAGGATAATTCTTTTTTAAGAATTCGGATTTAAGATTTTGGAAAGGCTGCCCTATGGGGTGGCCTTTTTCATTTGCTCATAGACCACATAGTTTATTCCATACATTAAGAAGTAGTATAGATAGTCTTCTATAGGAATGGTAAGGAAACGTATGCCGAGGTTTTCAGCATCATTGTACCACACGATAGGGTCTGGAGTCATGTAGCCTGTAAGCACACCATTTACGAGCGTAAAAGGAATAAGTATAATAAGGTAGCTGAGATAGAATATTCCACGATGTGGTGGATTAAGTTTCGTCATTATCAAAATAAAGAGGATGACTAAAATAGATATAGTAGTAGTATAGATATTACCAAAGCCCGCTACGAGATAAACGAATGCCACTATGAGAAAGAAATAATCTAAATATTTTTCAGCCGGAGCTAAGATGTTTTTTACTTTGAGTATGACTAGCTGGTCATACAGGAACATAAAGGCATAGGGTATGCAAAGGAAGAAGAGCCACTCTTCAAGTGGCAAGTGCAAGAATGATGGCCCAAGAAGATACTCCTCATTAAAACCCCAAACACCCCAAATGGTAAATAGGACATCCCACGATATGATAAATGCGGCCATTATGCCTATGGAGATAAATACAGCCTTCCAACGTTTATAAAAATGACCAAGCTTGTTAAAACTCAGAATAAGCGGAAAGAAAATGGCTCCCAGGTTAACCCATAGATACAATGAGTCCATTACTTAGCTTCTTGAATGTATTTAGGAGGCACTACAAGCATTCCGAAGCACTCACCATCTTCTGGACCAAGATGCTTGTGATGCACCTTATGAGCTTTGCGTATGGCTTTTAAATACTTGTTTTTAGTGCGGGTAAATACTTTGAATCGCTGATGTATGAAAATGTCGTGCACTAAGAAGTATGCTATACCATAAAGAGATATGCCCACACCTATAAAAAAAAGAGGGAACATGCCTGCAACTGCACTCCCGACAATGTAGCAGGTTGCACTAGGTATAGCAAATATGATAAAAAAGGCATCGTTCTTTTCCCAGAAACCAGGCTCGTGTTGGTGGTGGTCCTTATGCAAATACCAGAGGAAACCGTGCATCACATACTTATGGGCAAACCAAGCTACAAACTCCATAGCCAAGAATGTGCCGAGCGTAATGAGTATGTATAATACTATCATAATTATAAAAAGTAGGTACCCATAGCTAGTCTAGCCTTTGAGGTAAATAGTAATCTAAATTTAGTTGAATTTGGTACTCTCAAGCGTTTTGTAAATAACTCTTCAAAGCTAGCATTTTCTAATTTTCTAAAAAGTTTAAAGTAATACCTATAGGCGGTGTACACTCCATATTTGGAGTTTTTCGGCAGTCTATTTATAGCTTCTAAAGCGTGTTTAAAGTCCTTTGCTATGTCAGCTTCTATGTCCTTTTTCAGTTGAGGAGTCCATTCTTGCATGTTCATGCTTGGGAAATATAGGCGGCCAAGATTATCCTTATCTGCTTTAATATCTCTAAGAAAGTTTACTTTTTGAAAGGCAGAGCCTAGGCTCATAGCTCCATCTTTAAGACTATCGTACTGAGCGTTAGAACCATTGCAGAATACACGCAGACACATTAAACCCACTACCTGAGCACTCCCTAGTATATACTTTTCGAAAGTAGCTTGGTCATAGGTCTGCTCTTCTAAGTCCATCTCCATACTATCAAAAAATGCATCTATAAGCCACTGGTCTATACTACAATGATTTACGGCATGCTGAAAACTATTGAGTATAGGATTCAAGCTTATTCTTTGATCTATTGCCTCATCAGTTTGTTTTCTGAAATCTGCTATTAAAGCAGCCTTATCATATCCTTCAAATGAATCTACTATTTCGTCTGCAAAGCGGACAAATCCGTAAATAGCATAAACGGGCTCTCGTACTGATTCATTGAGCATACGTATGCCTAAGGAAAAGGAAGTACTGTATGCGTTAGTTACCATTTTACTGGCTTTTAATGAAACTTGATCAAATAATGCTTTCATGTGTGTGATGTTCTTTTTGTACAAGTTGAGAGACTATTTTGCCAGATATAATACTTGGGGGTACGCCTGGACCAGGTACGGTTAGCTGTCCGATGTAGTATAAGTTATCTAATTGTTTGTTTTTACATTTAGGTTTAAGTATGGCTGTTTGTTTCAAGGTATTCGCTAGTCCATATGCGTTTCCCTTAAAACTATTATACTCTGATACGAAATCAGAATGTGCAAAGCTTTCGTAAACTTCTATATGTGGTCTAATATCGTGACCCGTATATTTTTCTAACCTGTCGCAGATCATATTAAAATATCGCTGGCGAGTAGGTTCGTTATCC
>DNBZ01000040.1 GCA_003484585.1 Bacteroidota bacterium
AAGATGGTAGCCAACGCTATACCCAGAATGTGGCAAGGTATAATGAGCAAGGCGGTCTGGTGCAGCTGGCTACTGCAGACGCTAAAGGGGAACTCATAGAAATGGCCAGTTATGAACTAGATGAGGAAAAGAGACTGCTCAGTGCGGCTTTTGCCACATATGGTGAAAATCCATATTTTGTTCAGACTTATTACCAGTATAATCAAAGGGGACAGATAGCAAATACGGTAAATACAGTGAATCAAAAACAAGAGTATTTTTACTATGACAATGGGTTGCTAAATAATATTTTATCCTATAATCCTAAGGGGGTATTGGAGATAGAATACATTTTTCTATACGAGTTTTACTAATGAACGCATTACTAGTTTTTTTAGGCGGTGGGCTCGGAGCTTTATGTAGATATGGAGTGAGTAGGCTGTTTGCTAGTTCTACAGATTTCCCTTGGGCTACGCTATCGGTAAATCTATTGGGCTGTTTTGCTATTGGGATCTTTAGTTTCTATGCTATGAGAGGTCAAAATACATTGATAATGTTTGGCATTGTAGGTTTTTTAGGTGGGTTTACTACTTTTTCTAGCTATGGTCTGGAGCTTATGCGAATGTTAGAATCTGGATTGGCAAAAAACTTTGTAGTATATTTACTTGCAAGCAATGTGATAGGGGTATTGCTCGTTTACGTAGGATATAGACTGGCGTGTAATTTTATAAAATAAAGAAAATGAAGAGAGTACTTATATATATTCAATTAATGGTTTTAGTCGTGGGTGCTGTGTATGCAGACAAACTTCTAATTCCTATGAATGCCTCACAAAAAAACCACCTAAAGGCTTACGGAATAGCCTATTGGGTACTAAGCAAGGACCAAGAAGTAGAGTGGTTACTAAACTATCAAGGAGGTAGTTTTATGATGGACGACTTTGAAAATATAGAGAGAGAATGTCTGCTACGGGGTGTTAGTTTTACGACCATGAGTGAGGGTAAAGCAAACTCTTTGAAAGACGAATTGGCTAGTCCTGCTATAAATGCGGAAGTAGTGAAGCTGCTAAAAGTGCCTAAAATAGCTGTGTATTCTCCCAAAACTTCTCAGCCTTGGGATGATGCCGTTACTATGGTACTTACCTATGCGGAGATTCCATATGATGTAGTTTTTGATGATGATGTACTAGATGGCAAGTTGCCAACCTTCGATTGGCTGCACCTACACCACGAAGATTTCACTGGGCAGTACGGAAAATTTTATGCCAGTTTTAGAAACGCAGCTTGGTATCAAGAGCAGGTTGCAGAAGCAGAGGCCATGGCGAGTAAGCATGGTTTCGAAACGGTATCTGAGTTGAAACTAGCAGTGACCAAAAAGATAAGAGATTTTACTGCTGGCGGAGGTTTTCTCTTTGCTATGTGCAGTGCCACAGACAGTTACGATATAGCCATGGCCGCAGATGGAGTAGATATATGTGAGCGTATGTTTGACGGAGACCCGATAGAGCCAGGTGCACAGGCTAAATTAGATTATACCAAAACCTTTGCATTTACAGACTTTAGGATAGAGCTGAATCCTATGAAATATGAGGTGAGTAGTATAGATGTAGATCCTAGGAGTAGAGGAGTTAAAGAAGAAAATGACCTTTTTGCATTGAATGAATTTAGTGCCAAGTGGGATGTTATTCCTACTATCTTAACTCAGAATCATGAGCGTATAATTAAAGGATTTATGGGACAAACTACTGCTTTTCACAAAGATCAAATAAAGAGTTCTATCATCATAATGGGGGAAAACAAGAGTTTAAACGAAGCTCGATATATACATGGTACTATAGGCAAAGGACAGTTTACTTTTTATGGAGGTCATGATCCGGAGGACTATCAGCATATGGTAGGCGAGCCACCTACAGATCTTAATCTGCACCCTAACTCTCCTGGCTATAGGCTCATTCTCAATAATATTCTTTTCCCTAGTGTGAAGAAGAAAAAGCAAAAAACGTAAGCTAGATTACGGTTTTGTAAACTATTCGGTAGCTCAATATATAAGCAGTCTTACTGCTCTATTTTTATCTTAACAACCACTTTTTTTACCATCTCAGGTTTATCTGCGTGTATGCAGGGCAGATGTAAATCATCTGGGAAAAAGATGCCAAACATTCCTTTTTCGAAAAGTATAAAAGAGTATTCATCTTCATATAGAGCGTAGTCATTTTCTTTGTCTACGGTGATAGGTTTATGTGCGTTTTTGGTGGCGAGTCCCATGAGTTCGCTTCCGCTTATGATATACTGTACATCTATATGCTCAAAGTGACTTTCCATTTGTAAATCTTCTTCACTTTTGGTCTCGTACTCTTGTACTAGAGCAAATACATTGTCCCCATCTATGCTATGTTTTCCTACAGCTAATTTTTCTAAGTTGGTGGACTTTAGATATTCAAATGCTTGAGTAATTCTAGGATTTATAGAAGTGTATAGCGAGGTGTTTTGTAGTTTGTCTATTATCATTTTATCGCAATTAATGCAAGCACAAATGTACTAGCAAAATGGCTTAGTTGATAAATTCAAAATCAGTTTACGATTGCTTGGGTTTGCTTTTTTTTTCAATCGCATTCATAGGGGATGAAGAGTTATAGGGGACTTTGCCGCTTGGCACTACCTTACTAGTCACCTCTAGATGGGCTTCTTGGTCATCAAAAAAGATGTGTGCTCCAAAAGCTTCTAGTACCTTGTCTTTGGATAAGCCACCCATGAAGTATACTTCGTCAACGTACACACCCCATTTTCGTAGGGTTTTAATAACTCGCATATGTGATGGTGCACTGCGAGCGGTCACTATAGATAGTCGCAGTGGAGATAGCTCTATAGTAGTGGGCAGATGCTCTTGTATACGCGAGAGTTTTATGAGCAGTTCTGCAAAAGGGCCTTTTTTTAGTGGATTGTCTTCGTTCTCTTTTTCGTGTTTTAGGAAGGCATCTATTCCTTCAGTTTTATAACGATGTTCAGATTCGTCAGAAAACAAAACAGCATCCGCATCAAAAGCTATTTTTACTCGGTTATCCTTAGGATTAAAAGACTTTGGTGGTGCGTATATAGATGCTGCGGCACATGCTCTAGAGTCTATGACAGTCTGTACATCTTTATCGTCTTTACTCAGAAAGAGGTCAATATCATAGGCGTCTATATAGGGTGCTAAGGGTTCGCCACCGCTTAATGCTACTCTAGTGATATCGAGCTCATGTAGTGTAATAGAGTTGAGCATTCGAATACCCGTTTCTGGGCTGTTTCTGCTCATGAGTACTATTTCTACTATCCGTTTATTGGCCTG
>DNBZ01000193.1 GCA_003484585.1 Bacteroidota bacterium
GACTTCTGAAAAAGGTAAAAATGAATCTGCAAGGAATATATTTGAAGCCGTTAGAGATTTTAAAGTAAAACTAGAAGCTTCTAAATAAAGAAAATAATAACAAAGACTATAATACATGGCGATTTCAAAAGAATTTAAAGTAGGAGTATTGGCTGCTATATCAATATCGATTTTAGCTTTTGGCTATAATTTTATGAAGGGGCAGGATCTTTTTACCTCTACCAATGAGTATTTTGGTAAATACGATAGAATAGAAGGCCTCTTTAAATCTAATCCGGTACTCATAAGCGGGTATACCGTAGGCAGTGTTACATCTATAGATATGAATAGAGAGACACTAGAGCTTACTGTGGGTATTACCGTGGGAAACGACATTAAAATTCCAAAAAATTCCATTATGAAAATCGTGAATAATGACATGATTGGAAGTAAGGCTATTGAGCTAATTTTTGGTGATGATTCTACCGCTTACGCTCAAACAGGTGATTACCTTATAGCGGAACAAGACCAAGGAATAGCACAAGCAGTTAGTGGTGTTTTAGAGCCACTTACCAAGAGTATAAACTCTGTATTGGGTAATATAGATACGGCCATAGCAGGTGCAGACTTAGCAGGCACACTAAAAGATGCTTCTCTTGCATTGAAATCTTTTAAAGAAACGGCAGACAAGCTAAATAATCTATTGAATGGCAAGGATGCAGAAATAGAAGCCATACTAAATAATATAAAAGTAACCACAGAAGGCTTGACAGGGCTTAGTCCTCAAATAGACGAAATACTATCAGAAATAAAAGGGACAAGTTCACGTCTTTCAGCCATAGAATTTGAAGCTTTATCTACTCAAGTAAAATCATTAGCTGGGGAACTAGAGAAGACCGCTGCGGCTATAAATGGTAAAGAAGGCACGCTTGGGATGTTGGTCAATGATAAGAAAATGTACAATGACCTAGATGCTACCATTGCTAAACTAAAAACGCTATTAGAAGACATAGAAAAATATCCTCGTAGATATACTGGGATAACTGAGCGTCAGCGTAAAAAAGGAGATAAAGCCAAGGAAGAGGGAGAGTAGTGACTAAATAGTCCCTAGTTCCTTCACTAAACCAGGTCCGCTGTATACAAATCCGGAATAGATTTCTATAAGGTCTGCACCTGCATCATACTTAGATTGGCCACTTGCAGCATCTTCTATACCACCTACGCCTATTATGGTCATCTTAGATTTAGATCTAATATGCTTCACAAAAGTGTTAGATATCTCCAATACAGGAGCTCCGCTTATGCCACCCGCACCTATTTCAGTCACTATAATCTTATTGCTATTTTTTAGGATAGAGCGGTCTATGCTTGTATTAGTAGCTACTATTCCTTCAAAGGCTATTTCGTTTTGCAGCTCTACGATTTCATCTAGTTGTGTGAGTGTAAGGTCTGGTGCTATCTTAAGATATAGAGGTTTCCATTTTTCTTGCGTATCGCGTATGGCTATCAGAGCACTGAGTATTTTTTTTAACTCACCCTTATTTTGCAGTTCACGTAGGTTTGGTGTGTTTGGGCTACTTACATTTACTATGAAAAAATCTGCCAAGTCATAGAGACCTTCGTAGCATTTCACATAGTCGTCTACCGCATTTTCATTAGGTGTAGTCTTGTTTTTGCCAATGTTAACACCTATGAGCATATCGCAGTTTCTTTCTTTCTTGCGAAAGGCCTGTAGTCTAGTTCTCAATGCTTTTAGTCCTTCATTATTAAAACCCATTCTATTGATAAGAGCTCTGTCTTTTTTAAGTCTAAATAGACGCGGTTTTGGATTTCCACTTTGTGGTTTTGGTGTCACTGTACCTACTTCTATGAAACCAAAATTCAGTGTATACAGCTCAGCTAAGAATTTCCCATCCTTATCAAATCCAGCAGCTAACCCTACTTTATTTTTAAAAGTAAGCCCATCTATTTTTGTAGGCTCAGCAGTAAACTGAAACATAGGAGGTACAAAAGGTAGTTTACTTGCCATTTTGAATAGTCTCATTGTGGTATAGTGAGCTTTTTCTGGTGAAAGCAGAAAGAATATGCTTCTTAGGATTTTATACATTAGGGCAAATGTGACTTAACATTTTATTAAATTCAAATAGAGAGGGATAAAAGACGTAATAATATAGGGATATAGAGAATTGAAGCGTTCTATTTAGAACGCTTTTAATATTAGAATAAAGTTAAGCCCCTTCTAAACACAATGTTAAATTTGTTGTTTTATAAGATATAAATATGTCAACCAAAAAACAAGGTTTATCCAGCATAGGAAGAAAGGTGCTTATGGCACTAACAGGGTTCTTCTTAATGATCTTTTTACTTCAACACCTCAGCATTAATATGATGTCTGTGGTAAGTGCAGATTTATTCAATAATGTGTCCCACTTTATGGGAGCTAATCCTTTGGTTCAAGGGTTATTACAACCCGTTTTGATCTTCTCAGTAGTTTTTCACTTTGCGTGGGGAATGTACCTGGAGTATCAAAATAATCAAGCTAGAGAAGTGAAATATGCGAAGTATAAAGGTAGTGCAAATGCTACTTGGATGAGTCGTAATATGATCATCTCTGGTTTGGCTGTGTTGGCTTTTCTTTGTCTTCACTTTTACGATTTTTGGATTCCAGAAATTGCATTAAAATATGGAGAAGGCGATATGAGTGGTTTAATACAAGGTACTCAAGAGTTTAGATACCACGAAGAATTGGTACACAAGTTTGCTCACCAGCCTATGAGAGTAGCCTTATATATTGTGGCATTTATTATGCTTTCGCTACACTTGCTTCACGGGTTTCAGTCAGCATTTCAGTCTGTAGGATTTAATAGTAACAAGTACACGCCGATTATCAAAAAGTTAGGTACTGCTTTCGCGATACTAGTTCCACTAGGATTTATATTTATCGCTTTATATCATTACAACGTTCACCCACATTAATCTTTAACCAAATTAAGAAAATAGTATGTCAACATTCGACAATAAAGTACCACAGGGAGGCCCATTAAAGGATAAATGGACTACCTATAAGGATAAGGTAGATTTGGTAAACCCTGCAAATAAGCGTAACCTAGATGTTATCGTAGTAGGAACAGGACTAGCAGGTGGCTCAGCTGCAGCTACTCTTGCAGAACAAGGGTATAATGTAAAAGCATTTTGCTACCAAGACTCGCCACGTAGAGCACACTCTATAGCAGCTCAGGGAGGTATCAATGCAGCTAAAAACTATCAAGGTGATGGCGACTCTACATACAGATTATTTTATGATACTGTAAAAGGAGGTGACTACAGAAGTAGAGAAGCTAACGTACACAGACTTGCAGAGGTTTCTGCTAATATAATAGACCAATGTGTAGCTCAAGGTGTTCCTTTTGCTCGTGACTATGGTGGGTTATTAGATAATCGCTCGTTTGGTGGAGTACTAGTTTCTAGGACTTTCTATGCTAAAGGACAAACAGGTCAGCAGTTATTGCTAGGAGCCTATTCTGCGATGAATCGTCAGATAGCGAGAGGTAAAATACAAATGTTTAACCGTCACGAGATGCTTGACGTGGTAGTAGTAGACGGGAAAGCCCGTGGTATTATAGCTCGGAATCTAGTGACTGGGGAAATAGAAAGACACTCTGCACACGCAGTAGTACTAGGTACTGGGGGATACGGAAACGTGTTTTTCCTAAGTACTAATGCAATGGGTAGTAACGCTTCCGCAGCTTGGAAAATTCACAAGCGTGGTGCATACTTTGCTAATCCATGCTATACGCAGATACACCCTACTTGTATCCCACGTAGTGGTGACTATCAGAGTAAGCTTACGCTAATGTCTGAGTCGCTCAGAAATGACGGACGTATATGGGTGCCGGCTCGTAAAGAAGATGTACAAGCGGTGAGAGATGGCAAACTAAAACCTACAGATATTCCTGAAGAAAACAGAGATTATTACCTCGAGCGTAGATATCCTGCCTTTGGTAATCTAGTGCCACGTGACGTAGCGAGTAGAGCAGCCAAAGAGCGTTGTGATGCTGGATTCGGAGTGAATGCTACAGGAGAGGCTGTATTCTTAGACTTTGCTTCTGCCATCATAAGATATGGTAAAGAGCAAGCTACTATAAAAGGAGAAGACAATGCTTCTGATGCTAGAATAAAAGAACTAGGCAAGGATATAGTAAAAGCTAAATACGGTAACCTGTTTGATATGTACAAGCAGATAGCAGCAGAGAATCCATACGAGACACCTATGATGATATATCCTGCGGTTCATTATACTATGGGAGGCGTTTGGGTAGACTATAACCTAATGACTACTATTCCTGGTTGCTATGCTATAGGAGAGGCTAACTTCTCAGATCACGGAGCGAATAGACTAGGGGCATCTGCACTTATGCAAGGTTTAGCTGACGGATATTTTGTACTACCCTATACCATAGGAGATTATCTGTCTCACGATATACGTACAGGTAAGATTTCTACGGATACTCCAGAATTTGCAGCGGCGGAGAAAGAAGTGAAAGACAGACTAGAAGGTCTGGTAAATAATAAAGGAACCCACTCTGTAGATTATTACCATAAG
>DNBZ01000189.1:0-2710 GCA_003484585.1 Bacteroidota bacterium
TAATCCAGGCATATTTTCATCTAAAAACACAAGGTCAAAATGAATTTCCTTCACTTTTTCCGTTGCGTCTAAACCATTATTTACAGTGGTTATCTCATATCCTTTTTCTTCTAAAAACATGATATGAGCTTTTAGATGGTCTATCTCGTCATCGGCCCACAGTATCTTGATTTTACTCATATATTAATCGGTTATATTTTAAATTTATTTAGGTAATCTTTGCATCAACAAATTATTTGAATCTAATTCAGCATACAAAGCAAGTAATAATTCAACTCATAAAACAATATTTTATTTCACCACTTGAATAAAAAGAAAATTATAAATGACCCGATCTATGGATTTATCACAATCCATCATGATATCGTATTTGACTGTATAGAGTTACCTGAGTTTCAGAGACTCCGCAGAATCAAGCAACTAGGGCTCACCCACCTCGTTTATCCTGGTGCACAGCATACCCGTTTTCAGCATGTGATAGGTGCTATGCACCTCATGTATATTGCTGTGAAAAGCCTAAGATCTAAGGATGTCAAAATCTCTGAAGAAGAAGAAATCGGTGTGCTTTTAGCTATACTACTTCACGATATAGGGCACGGTCCTTTCTCGCACAGTTTAGAGGAGAGTATACTCACAGATGTACATCATGAGCATATCTCTAGTGTGCTGATGCACCAAATCAATACAAAAATGAACGGTGCTCTAGATTTGGCCATTGAGATATTTGAAAATAAATATCCTCGCAAATTTTTACACCAGCTAGTTAGTAGTCAGCTAGATATGGATAGACTAGACTACTTACGCAGAGATAGTTTCTATACCGGGGTATCTGAAGGCACTGTAGGCATAGAGCGAATAATACAAATGCTCAATGTGAAAGACGATGAGCTCATAGTAGATCAAAAAGGAATATTCTCCGTAGAAAAATTTCTGATGGCTCGCAGATTTATGTATTGGCAAGTGTATCTGCATAAAACGTCTATAGCCGCAGACAGTATGCTTCTCAATATTTTACGCAGAGCTAAAGAACTTATAGAACGAGGCGAAACACTATTTGCTAGTCCCTATTTACACTTTTTTCTAGCCAATAGGTTTACCAATGAAGATCTACAAAACCCTGAGATACTAGAGAACTTTTGCAACTTAGATGATAGTGAGATAATAAGTGCTATTAAGGTATGGCAAAATGTAGAAGACGCTACATTATCTATACTTTGCCAAAAGCTAATACAACGTAACTTACTCAAAATCAAGATTGCTGAAACACCATATAGTGCAGAAGAGATAGCCGCTAGAAAACAAGAAGTATGCACCCAACTAGGTATACCTCTAGAGGAAGCAGATTACTTTATAGTAGCCGGTAAACTAAGTAATAACACGTATAATACAGATGGCGACACTCTAAAAATAGGCATGAAGGATGGCTCACTCAAAGAGCTGTCAGAGGCTTCTGAGATCTATAATCTTTCAGCTGATAATAAGCCTACAATTAAATATTTTATTACCTCTCTTAATTAGGTTAAATTTGCCGTCTATTGAGACTTACAGCAGCTAAAATAGCAGAGATAGTTAACGGTATTGTAGAGGGTAATCCCGACCAAATCATTAGTACTGTTTCTAAAATAGAAGACGCAGCAAACGAGAGTTTGTGCTTTCTATCTAACAAAAAATATTCTCATTATCTACAGACTACTTCCGCAGGCATAGTACTATTAGATGATACTTTCACCGACATATCAGAGGGGCTTACCGTAATACGATGTTCGCATCCATACGTAGCTTTCTGTACTATATTAATACAACACTTCGACTATAAGAGCCCATACCAAATAGGAATACACCCTACGGCTGTTATAGAATCAAGTGCTACCATTGGCGAAAATTGCCACATTGGTTCTCATGCATATATAGGTCATAATGTAAAAATAGGAGACAACACAAAGGTGCTAGCCAACACTTGCATTTATGAGAATTCTACTATAGGGAATAACACGCTATTGCATTCTAATGTATCGGTTTATTACGATTCTGTAATAGGCAGTGACTGCATTATTCATTCTGGAACTGCCATAGGTTCTGATGGATTTGGGCACGCTCCCTTGCCTGATGGCACATACATCAAAATACCACAGATAGGTAATGTAGTGATAGGCGATAAGGTGGAGATAGGAAGCAACACTAGCATAGATCGGGCTAATATGGGAAGTACTGTAATAGGCGATGGCTGCAGACTAGATAACCTGGTACAAATAGCACACGGCGTAGAACTAGGCCAAAACTGCATAGTAGCCGGTGGTGTATGTATAGCTGGCAGTGCCAAAATAGGTGACAACTGTGTATTTGCTGGGCAAAGTGGTGTAGTAGGTCACGTGACTGTGGCAGACAAAACTACACTTGGCGGCCAAGGAGGTATAAACAAAGATATAAAAGAGCCAGGAGGAATATTTACTGGTTCTCCTCATCTACCATTCAAAGATGAGATGAAAAGCAGGGTAATGTGGCGTAACCTACCCAATTTAGAACAACGCGTACGAGAATTAGAAAAGCAAGTTAAAAAAGATAGCTAATAGAAAATGGAAGTATTTCAAACCACCATTAAAGCCGCAACCACTATTTCTGGAGTAGGACTCCATACAGGCAACAAGGTGACACTCACCTTTGAACCGGCACCAGAAAACCACGGATACGTTTTTCAGCGAGTAGACCTAGA
>DNBZ01000189.1:2798-5544 GCA_003484585.1 Bacteroidota bacterium
GTACTTGCAGCTTTAGCTGGACTAGAAATAGACAATTGTCTTATAAAACTAGATGCAGTAGAAACACCTATCATGGATGGCAGTAGTAAGCCTTTTATAGACAAACTACTAGAAGCAGGAATACAAACTCAAAAGAAAGAAAGAGAGTACTTTGAGATACCCGCTAGAATAAACTACGCAGACGGTAAAGGTGTAGAAATGATGGCTCTGCCAGCAGATGAATATAGACTTACTGTAATGGTAGACTATAACTCACCCGTACTAGGTAGTCAGCACGCATCTATTGTAAATCTTTCAGAATTTAAGGATGAGATATCTAGCTGTAGAACCTTTTGTTTTCTGCACGAGCTAGAGGCTCTGGTAGAGCACAACCTTATAAAAGGGGGTGACCTAAATAATGCTATAGTAATAGTAGATAGAGTAGTAGAAGAAAGTGAGATGGAAAGTCTTGCCAAACTATTCAACAGAGATAAGATTGAAGTAAAAAAAGAAGGTATTCTAAATAACGTTGAACTACGTTTTCAGAATGAGCCTGCGAGACACAAATTACTCGATATAGTAGGAGACCTAGCACTAGCAGGTGTGCCGCTAAAAGCACAGATACTTGCAGCTAGACCAGGCCACGCAGCTAATGTAGAATTTGCGAAGCGAATAAAGAAGGCATATATTGCTTCTAAAAAAGCAAAAAAAGAGAATAATGTCCCGGTCTACGACCAAAATGCGTTACCACTTTACAACTATCAGCAGGTAGCAGAAATACTTCCTCACAGGCACCCTTTTTTACTCGTAGATAAGATAGTAAAACTTACAGCTACCGAAGTAGTGGCTGTAAAAAACATCACAGGAGACCAATACTTTTTTCAGGGTCACTTCCCTGGCGAACCCCTTATGCCCGGAGTACTGCAGATAGAAGCAATGGCTCAAGCTGGTGGAGTACTAGTACTAGCAGACAAAGAAGATCCAAGCAAATGGAGCACCTATTTTGTGAAAATAGAAAATGCCAAATTCAAAGATAAAGTAGTACCAGGCGATACACTAGTGATTCGTATGGCACTTACAGCTCCAATAAGAAGAGGACTCTGTATGATGAAAGGAGAAGCATACGTAGGCAACAGACTAGTATGCGAAGCAAATATGATGGCCCAAATAGTAGAAAATAAATAATATGATTCAACCATTAGCATACGTAAACCCAGGAGCTAAAATAGCTGACACCGTAGTTATAGAGCCATTCGTAACCATTCACAAGAATGTAGAAATAGGCGAGGGAACGTGGATAGGCTCTAACGTCACCATAATGGAAGGTGCTCGTATTGGTAAAAATTGCAAAATATTTCCCGGTGCTGTAATTTCTGCTATTCCTCAAGATCTTAAATTTAATGGAGAAGATACTACTACTGAAATAGGCGATAATACCACCATAAGGGAGTGTGTCACTATAAATAGAGGCACAGTAGCAAAGGGAAAAACTGTAGTAGGCCAAAACTGTCTACTTATGGCATACTGCCATATAGCTCACGATACTATCTTAGGTAATCACGTGATTATAGGTAACGGAACTCAAATAGCCGGTGAAGTTATAATACACGATTACGCTATTCTGAGTGGCCTTGTAGCAGTGCATCAGTTTGTAAATATAGGACCCCATGTGATGATAAGTGGAGGTAGCTTAGTAAGAAAAGATGTACCACCGTACACCAAAGCTGCTCGTGAACCCTTAAGTTATGAAGGAGTAAATAGTATAGGCCTACGTAGACGAGGATTTACTGCAGAGAAAATAGGTGAGATACAAGAGATCTACAGAAAGCTATACCTGCGAGGTATGAACAATGCCAAAGCCCTTATTAATATAGAAACTGAGATGCCCGCTACTCAAGAGCGTGATGAAATAATTAGTTTCATCCGAAAATCAGATAGAGGCGTAATGAAAGGATACATTTCTAGATAATGTTGACCATTGTCTGTAAAGACATAGCCAAAAGGTACACTAAAGAGGTACTATTTAAAGATTTTTCATTCACTTTTGAAGGAAGCAAGAAGTACGCTATCTTAGGAGCTAACTCTTCTGGAAAAAGTACTCTTCTCAAAATAATAGGCGGAGCCATATCTGCTACTAAAGGAGAAGTAATCTACTCGCCGCCAAAGCCTTCCAATGAAATATTCAGTTTCTGCAGTCCAGAAATGTATCTGCTTGACGATTTTACAGTCCAAGAATTATTTGAACTTCACTTTCAGTTTAAAACACCAAAAGTTCCCTTGAAGGAGCAATGGCAACAGTGCAACTTAACTGCTTTTTTAAATAAGCGATACTCCGAGTTATCCTCCGGACTAAAGAATAAGGTAAAACTTGCACTAGCCCTTTTTACTGAAGCTCCTGCCCTGCTGCTCGATGAGCCATGTACTAACTTTGATGCTAGTAATACGAAGTGGTATCAAGAGATGATAAAGAAGCACTGCACCGATCAACTGATCATAGTAGCAAGTAATCAAGAATCAGAATACATTTTCTGCTCAGAAAAATTAAATTTGAACCAATATAAAACAACAATAAAATGAAAAAATTAATCATACTTACACTGGCAGCTGGACTATTTGCAAGCTGCGGAACTAAAGCTACCGATGATTCAACTGAGACAGCTACTGTAGCTGGCAACTATGGCAATACAGAATGGGACGCATCAGAAGCTATCTCTGGTGAGCAACTAATGGAGCAACTAGCAGGAAAGGATTCTGTGTATGCTACTGT
>DNBZ01000215.1 GCA_003484585.1 Bacteroidota bacterium
CTCGTTCTGCACCTTGAACTGCTGCAGCAGTTCAAGGTGCAGAACGAGATTATAGTAACTTTATAACTCGAGGTTTAACAGGCATAGAAGATTATGCTAGAGAAATTGCTCCCATATATATAGAAGACGATCAGCCTGGTATCATGTCAGGAGACTGGTGGCTTCAAAACTTAGACCAAGTTCTTAGATCTGCAGGTTATTTAGTTCCAGGATCAATAGCATTCAAAGGAGCTAGTTTAGTTGGTAAGCAAATCATAGGACAGACATCTAAGGTTATGTCCAATGCTATTACAGGACAGAAAGCAGCTCAAGTATTAAACGCAGGATCGGCTTTAGGATCTGCAACTATGCTTAACTACTCAGAGCATGCTAAATCTGCAGAGATGCACATAGCAGATAACCTAGAAGAACTTACACAGTTCTATGTAACTCAAGGGCAAGACTTTGAGCAGGCAAGAGGGCAGGCGTCTAAAGTGTTGTCAGGGCAAGCAGCAGATATAATAAAAGGCGGTAGAGTAAATATTCTATGGCAATCCATATCACAAGCAAATTTATTTAGAGGAGTAGCACACAGTAGAAAGTTTGGCATACTTAAAGAAGGTACTAAAAACAGAACAGCTAAAGATGCATTCCAAAAACTAGCAGTAGAGGTTCCTACAGAAGCTGCAGAAGAAGTTACAACTGGTTTCTTTGAGACAGAGGCTGAGTATGAGCTAGCTAGAGAGATGGATAAAACTCCTGCAGACTACAGACCGGCGTATGAAAGATTTGCAGAGCATGTTACAAGTTATAGAGGTATAACGGAAGGACTATTGGGTGCGCTAGGTAGTGTACCTTTAAGTGTTGGTTCTTCTATAATGCAAAAGAAATCTAACATTGATGCACTAGACCAAATTAAAAAAACAAAAACAGCTTTAGGTGCATCTGGAGAAGAGATACGAAATCTTAATAAACAACAAGTTAGAGAGCATGCAATCTTTAATTCTCTTAGAGGTACAATGGGTAACTTTATGGAGATACTTGAAACCTATAAAAACGCTAGCGCAGAAGAAGCAAGCGATTTAGGATTTGAGTCTAACTATAAAGAACTAGCCGATGAGTATACAGCAGATGCTAAGTTTATAGAAGACGTTATAAATAACGAATTAATGAACCCGCTTAGAAATAATGAGGCGGAAGCATTTATACTAGTAAATAATAGGCTAAATGAGTATTATGCTTTAGAGCAAATTCAAAAGTATAAGAACGAAATAAACGAACTAGAGGCAAAAAGAGAAAAGCTATTCTCAGACATTGAAAACAATGTAGAGGATAGAGCGCTCCATGATATGCGTAACGCAGCTATCCAAAGAGGGGCCCTAGAAAGAACTATTCAGCAATTTAAAGATGGTATAACTGAATTAGAAAAGGAAAATCGCCCACATACAAAAGAATATAACGAAACTCTTCAAGGAGAACAAAAGAACTTAAAAGACGCTGAAGCAAAATTAAAAGCGCTTGAGGCTACTTTAGTAAAAAATATAAATGACTATTCTAACAGTAATGATATAACAGCTCAGGAGACTGCAGCAAAGATAGCAGAGCTAGAAAGTGCTGGTGATATAGATTCACAAGTAGAGTTATATAAAAGTATGTTAGAAGGCGCTAAAATACGCCGTAAAAACAATACTGAGAGGTACGAAGAACTAGTTGCTAACCCTGACATATTAAAACAAGAGGGGGAGAAAGCTATTAAGGAAGCTCAGAAACAAAAAGAAGAGGAAGAAAAGGCTAGAAAAGCTAAACAAAAAATTAAAAGGAAGCAGGAAAACAAAGCTGCAGAAGAAAAGACTAAGCAAGAGGATGCTATAAAACAAAAACAAAGCGGGCAACCTAAGTCGGATGCTCAAGCTATGGCAGATCAAGAAGCTCCTCTAACAGCAGGTGCACCATTTGGTGCTCCGGCAGAAGGCTCTCCAGTAGTAGATAAAGCATCTGATCTAGAACAAAAAAGGCAAGAAGAACTTGAAGCTTTATCATTTGATAAAGCCACTCAAATGCAATTAGATTCTTATAAGAAAAAAGACAAAGCAAGGTATACAAGAGAATTAATTAATGCCGCTAACAAATCTGCAAAAGGAAGTAAAATAGTTAATAAATATGCAGCACAAATAAAATTATTAGATCCTAATGCTACTATAGCAGAAAGGGTAATGGCTAAAAAGTTCTTAGAAGATGGAGGAGCTTATAGTCTTGCTGAATTGTCACAAATTGAAGGAAGTATTAACAATATTTTAAGTGAAGAGATAAATAGTGACTATGATAATCTAGTAAAAGCATTCTATGATGCAGAGGTAAAGGCTGCAGCTGAAAAAGAATCTGTCAGTCCAGATCAGCCTCAAGCATTCTCTTCTCCTGTCTTTGACGGAGACGTAAATAATGGTGGAGAAGACTTAGAGGGTAGCAGTGAAATAAACCAAGATAATAGCAATATAACTCCTAAGTCGTTTAACCCGTACTTTGAGGTAAACGAAGAAAACCAAAAAGGTAGACAAACAAACTCTTCATCCTCAGTGGCATACTTATCTGTTCCTTATAGAAGAGTAGATATTGATGGGACGGTAGAGAATAGAAGTTTATCTAATACTAAGACTGAAGACTCTAAACTAGTTGAATCTAGCACAGCACTACCGCCTGGCTCTGAGGTTACACTTAAGTTAGTAGATGGTTCAGATGTTCCGGTAACTAAGGACAGACTCAAGGCAATGAAAGATGAGGATGTAGATAAGTTAGCGGTTGCTATATATCAAAATGGTAAGAAAGTAGGCTCTCTACACACTACAAAGTGGATAGAAGCTAAAGATACTGGGGGTAACTTAATTAATACTGCGCCTGGTAATCTTGAGCAAGAACTACAGAAAGCTAAAAATATCCGTAGAGCTATAGCTAGAACTGCAGATGAAAATAGCGAGATTAAAACAAAGGTTGCTTTTAAAGGGCACGGTAAAGTATTACCTCTCTATGCAGAAGACTCTACTACAGGTAACTTACTACTAATAGATGGAAATCTACAAAAGATAAATAAGTCAGTTGATGCAGCTTTCCCTGATGCAGATAATGTACAACTAGGTGTTGTAAATGGTGGTAATATATATGTTGGGGAGTTTGCGCTAAAAGAAGAGACTGTAATAGATCTTAACGACGGTAACTATACTGACGGTAGAGTAGTTGCAAACCTTCCTACGCCAAACGGAAAAGTATTCCCAACAATATTATTTGTTGACAACATAACAGAAGGACAAGCAAATACTATTATAGGTGCTGCAACTTCTTTCCAAAACCAACAAACAGAAACCTACGACACTATAACTGATGAAACAGGTATACAGTTTGGTAGAGAAGGAGATGCAGAGGGGCTGCATAAGTTTGTTAATAGATATGTGCACTCTAAGAAATCATTCTACCGTTTAGATACAACCGAAGAGGGTAGATTAGCACAAGGATCAATATTAGTCCACACTCCGCAGTTAGCTGCGTCACAGTCTGGGCAAGTACAAGGTATGCTACAAATTATAGATGTAGATAACAGAATTATGTACACTAATGATCCTTTGTTCTTTGAAAACAATCCTCAGTTTGTAACAAACAACAAGATACTTCAAATAAAAGATCTTAGAAAAGAAGCAGACTCACAGGAGGCTTCAAAGCTTTTACAACAAAAGCTTGCCAACGTTAAGAGCGATGCCATAAACAAACCTGGTACATTTAAAGATGTATCTCTAAATATTGATGGTAGTGTAGATGGCGTAAGTACACACTCATCTTACAATGCATTCAAAGCACAACAGTTAAAGACTGATATAAACGGTACAAACTTTATTCAGAAGAACGACGGCACTAGAGAGTATACATATATGACTCAGCCAATAGTTGTTTTAGATACTTCGTTTGCTGAAGACAATGGTGTACGAGAAGATTCAGAAGATGCAAACGACTCTGCTTCAGAGTTATCATTTGCTTCACCTGTATTTGAAGGGCAGAGCGAAAGAGATGATGAAGCTCAGATAGAAAACTATAAAGATGATGCTATAGCCAAAGCTATGCGGGAGCAGTTATCTGAAAGATTCTTTGATACAAAGATTATCAGTTTGACTCAGCAGGTAGAGGCAATAGACTCTATGTTTGCAACCTACTCTAAAAACATAACTAATCATAGCTTCCAAGCAATCTCTAAACTTATAAAAGCAGAGTTGCAAAAAGAAGTTGACAAGCTTAAGATACAAACTAAAAGAAAGTTAGCACTACAACACCTTCTTGAGAACTACGATGCTAAAGCTGGAAAAGTTACAGTAGAAGGAATAATGCTAGAGAAACTAGCAAAGCTGAGTATACTACCAATAAAAGAAGGGTTTAGAAGTAAGGATCTTACAGATGCACAGATAGATGAAATATTTGCAGAGGCATTAGACTCAGACGGGTTTACGCAAGAAGACTTTGTAAAAGAAATCTATGACTTTGAGTTTTATAAGACAAACAAAAAGATGACTGCGTCGTCTAGTATAAAACTTTTACTATCCGGTGTAACTAAAAACGAAAAGTCTTGGCTAGGTAAAAACTTTAAGAAAGGTGTAGCTTACCAAGAAAGTTATGATACTCTAAAAGCTACATTAGCAAGAGTACCAGGAACATTTAAAGATCAGTTGCAGGCAATACAAAAAAGGGCCCAAGACTCTAACAACCCTGTATACGATAAAGTACTTAAGTTGCTAGAAGGTGTAAATACATCAGAGAGTTTAAAGCGGCAGTTTGTTGTAGCAATGTCTGGTACAAGATTAAACTTTGTATTTTTAAAAGTAGAGCCAACTGTTCTAGGCGGTAAGTCTAGAGTGATGGAAGTGGATAGATATAATACCACAGTTAACATTAAAAACAAATGGTTTAGCAATCTACTAGATTCTAAACTTACAAAGACAATGTCAGTTGGAGGTATTCCTGAAGTTATAATTAACCAGGCTTACAGAGAAAAGCTACAAAGTGACTACAGAGAGCAGTTTATCAAGTATAGAAATTCAAACCAACTTAACTCAGATGAGTTTGTTAGGATAGTACAGAAGTACTTGAATGAAATGGGTATAGAGGTTCCATTTGAAGGACTTAAATTCCTAGCTAATCCTAAGACAACCGCTAAGGATAGAAACATTTACTTAAGAAGAAGCTCAAAGTGGTCTTCTCACGTAGACCCAGACTTAACTACAGGGGGAGCGCCTAAAGGTATGATGTCTTCACTATTTAAATCTTTTAGAATAGACGAAGCTTTGTTCTCTGAGCAGCAGTTAAAAAAATTAAAGACTGATAAACAAACTAGACAAGAGCTAGAAGAAAATAAAGAAGCTTTTGAAACTCTAGTAGAGGCAGAAAAAAGAGGTGGATTTATATACACAACAAACCCTTATGATGGTCCTAACTACGAAAAGGTAGTCTACGGATTGTTAGGGCTTACAGTAGACTTTGAAGGGGCTATCTACGGAGATAGCTTTAGAGACTCTAAAGGTAACATGATTTACCCATACCAAAATCACTTTGGTATTAGTAGAATGCTATCTGACTATGTAACAGATAAAGAGCAGCTAGACAGCTTACTAAAGTTAAGCTACAACCAAAACTCTGTGTGGGGTAAAGGATTACAGAATGACAGTAATTACTTAGAGGTTGTAATGTTTGATGCAACAAACTTTAACAATAATGTTACTAATAGAAACGAGCAAGGTAAATTCTTACAAGAGGTAAGTTTCTTTAATGCTTTTGCAAACCAAGGTAATGCAGACGGATATTTCTTCCCTATAACTACGGCGGATAAAGATGTTGCACCTTTAATAAAAGCTCCTAAGCTTAAAGATATTGCTGCAAACCTAGTGGTACAAGAGGGCCAGGTTATAGATATAAATGAGCAGATACTTGAGCAAATATATGGATACGCCTTTGATGAGTACAATAGAATAAAGAATTACAAAAAGATAGAAGGTGTAAACAGGGGCCCTTATGAACAAGGTGCTGAATACTTTTACATGTTTAACTACCTGAACGCTTATACAGCAGAGTCTAAGGATGTGATGGACATGACTACGGCGGAAGCAGAGGCGTACATACGTGAGACTGTAAAACAAAATGTCATAGCTCAAATAAACTCTCACATAGCAAGATTAAAGGAACTTGGCGTAGAAACTAAATTCTTAGATCAAACATATATAAGAAAGAACTTTGCACAGCAGACAGCTTTATATAAAACAAAAGAAGATAGACTTGCAGGAGCTATTGCTGATTACAACTTAAACTACATTGTGTCAAACAATGAGATTGTTAAGTTATTTGGTAATGACCCGGCACATGCTTACAAGAGAAGTAAGAAAGATGGGGCAACATTAAAAGATCATATAAAAGAAACGCTTAACAATTACGAAAAACGTAAAGCAGATCTAATATCTCCTGCATCTACTCCTCAATATACAACTCCTAATGTAACTATTGCTACAGCAATGGATGCAATTAAAGACGGTATAGAAAGAACCGATGCACAAGAGTATGGTACTATTAGCGAACTTATAGAATCTAAGCTATCTTCAGGTAAACTGCCAGAAGAAGTGGCAAATAGAATTCTAAAAGCTTATAAAGACGCTATAGCAGACCCTAATAATCCAAGAAACTTCTTTAAACTTAAAGATGTACTAACTGAACAGGAAATAGAAAAGTATAAAAAAGTACTAATGGCTGATAAGCCTGTATTTGTACAAAATGATATACGTCCAGATCAGGATAGTAATAACAGACTGTTTAGAAAGTCTCACATAAGATACTTATGGCCTGAAGAAACCACAGCACTTGGATTAGATGATCTACGTGTTGCTATGGAAACTGTAGGTATAGATAGATTAGGACACTTAAGTTCTGATAAAACAGGAGCTGTAAATCCAGTTGAGATCTATGATGCAACTGGTAAAGTTAAGCCGTTAGAAGAAGTTATAGAACTGTTAAAGACTGGCTCTCGAGTAATTAAAAGAGCAGGACTAGGTATACAGCAAGAAAAAGGTGCAGCTGATGGAGCAATAAGCTTCTCTACACAGTTAGATGTATTACTATTTGATGATATGCTAGGTAAGACTTTGTCTACAGGTGAATCTTACGCTGATTTAAGAGATCAGAAAGAAGCGTTGATGATTAGATTCATGAAGCTAGGAGCTAAGAAGTTATTCAACAAGTTAGGTATACAGCAAAATGAAGACGGCTCTACTTATATTCCTAATCCTACAACTCTTGCAAAGATGCTTAAGGAAGAGGCAATATCTCGTAACTGGAGCTTCAAAGATATATCAGAACTAGAGTTAAAAGATGTACAGGAAGCTGTAGAAAGAGTATTTAAATCTCCTCTTACGTTTAACCACGCTAGGAAAAACATAGACTCTTTAGTACTGTCTTTAATAAACAAAGAAATCACCAAGATTAAACTACCAGGTGAGTCTTTAGTGCAGGCGTCATCTGCAGGATTTGAAGCTAGAGGTGGATCTGGATGGGATGGATTTGTATCCGACGGAAGTTTTGATAAGATTAGAAATGGTATAACTTTCTTAGAAACAGAAAATGCATTTGATGAATCTGTAGGGTTACAGGGTACTAGAGTAAAGAATGGTAAGGTATTGTCAGCACAGATACTTCTTAGTCCGGTATTTACAGATTCAAAAGCTAATACAATAGATTTAACTTCTAAAAAGTATACAACAATAAAGAATGGTGTTAGATACTTAAAAGCAGATATGCTTCCACAAGAGCTGCGAGAGAGAATATTGTATCGTATACCTGGACAAGGTAAGCCATCTGTATCTCCAGTAGAGATAGTAGGGTTCTTACCTAGATCTTCTACATCCACAGTGATTGTACCTGACTCTGTTATAGATCAAATGGGTAGTGACTTTGACTGGGATACTGCTTACACTTATATGAAACAATATGAGGTAACTGAAGATAATAAAATAGTTGTAAAGTCTGAGATCTCTGAACTAGAGCAGTTGCAAGATGAGTACTATGAGTTATTCAAAAAAATAATATTTGATAAGACAACGGTAAACGCTACAACTAAACTAGATAACTTAGATCTTAAAACTACTGCAGATATTGTAGATAATATTGTAGGTGAAGAGTCTATGATAAACGATCCTTCATACGTAACTACAAATATTGACAATACTATCAGTCAAAGAACAGGTAAACAACTTATTGGCCCGGCTTCTTTAGCGGCAGTTATGCATGCAGCATTACAAGGTAAAGGTATTACTATAAATATATCTAGTAAAACTTTGCAGCCAACTCCATTTGTATTCTTTGAAGGGGGATCTAAAAATAAAACATTAGAACTAACTACTATATCTTCTTATGGAGGTAAGTCTACACCAACAGCAGCACTTGCTGACGCCGTAAGAACAGCATCTGATAATATACGTACAATACAAAATGCTGCGGTAGATAATGCAAACGAAGCTGTACTTGCTAGGGCTGGTATTAATAATGCAACTATTGATGTAGCATTATTTACACTGATGTATAAAGACACAACAACTGCAGACTCAATACATGCAGAACAGTTAGTGTATTTCTTACGACAGGAAGCTATAAACATATACTCAGAGCAATTTGATTACTACTCTGCACAGATAGAAGGTGGATTTAGATCTGAGGAACAAATTAGAAATGATGCCTTTAATGCTACTATGACTAAGCTTGCAGAAAAAGCTGGTATAGACGCGGAAGAAGATTACACTAACTTTATAGATGAGTATAGAAAAGGAAGTGACGGAGAGTTTAGAACGTTTAGCTCTCAAGACTTTATAGATCAGCTAAGAACTAGTAATAAACCAAACCCAAGCTACTATAGAACTCAAATGGCTATACTAGCAGGGTTTAAACAGTTACAGAACTCTTCTGACCCTATTAGAAAGCTACAAAGAGGTATCATGTCTCCAAGAACTAAAGGTATTGGTAGTACAATCTTTGATGCTCAAAGAGCTATTGACAATATGGAGGAAATCTTTGACAAAGGGTTACGAAGTATTGGAGGACTAGAAAACTTACAAGGCGGGCAACTAGAAGAGATGTACAATCAGTTTGCAAAAGTATACGACAGCCTGTCTTCTATATTACCGTTCAGCAACAGAAGCCACAAACAAATGATAGGATTGTGGCAACAGTTTACTGGAGTAGAAAATGTTAGTCAAAAGACTAGAGAAGAATTGTTTAATGCATTATTAAATAAATCATTCTCAAGAGCATTTGAAAAAACATTTAATGAGGATATTGTAGAAGCTAGACATAGACTTACAACAAACATTGAAAATAATATAGCAACAAGAGTTGCTGAGATACAAAAAACAGAGTTTGGTAAGAGAAACTTATTTATAAGTAGATTGATACCAATCAATGCTAACGCAGGTGTACCGGCTAGTATTAGTTATGTGAATTCTAAGCAGGATGATATTGCAGATCAAATGGCTGTAGACTTTGTAGCATTATACGAGTCTGTAATTCCAGGACACAGAGAATTGTTTGAAGACATTGTTAAGTATACCTACATTACAGGTGGTGTGCAATCTGCAGGTAACTTCTCTAAGTTCATGAACACTGCATATCTAGATCAGGTAGGATTCTATGACTCATTACGTCAAGAAGAGAGATTACTAAACTCTCCAACTTCTCCAGAAGCTCCAAATATTATGGAGGTAATGGTAGAATTTTTACAGCACAACCCTCACAGAGCTGTAACTTTATCTGAAAAAGACTTTAAGAAAATGTCTGTATCTCCAATACAGACAATAGATTACAATAATAAAACTATAAACTACGAGTTTACACTTAAGCAGCCTGATGCTAGCCAAGAACTGAACAGAATTCTGTATGCAGATGATGAAGGTACTAGACGGTATATAGAGGTTATAGCTATTGAAGGTAAGACAGAGAACGAGCTGTTCCAAAAGATGGGTGTAGATGAGAATGGTGATATTGTATTTAGAAGAATAGGTAAGAAAGGATTCCAGACATCTAGCTTTGTAAAAGTTAATGAGTATGCAGGAGTAGATAAGTTTACAAAAGATGGCATTAAGATCACTGAGCAGAGTGTACTCCCTCAGAACAATGTTCCTAAACCATTAGAAGTAGGTACAAGATTACCAGAAATATCTAAGGATACACCACCTGTAGATAAAAGTGTGCTAGGATTAGATCCTGTATCTATGACAGTTTCTTCGCCTGGTAGAGCCGGCGTAAAAGAAGTGCTTAACGCAGTTAGCGAAGAAACTACTTCTGAGACACAAGCTCTACTAAGTAAGATATTGCTATCTAATATAGACACAAAAGGTAGTGCAATAAAGCAAATAGTTATTGAGGATGGTATAAAAAATAGAGAGGGCAAGGGTGCCTACGGGGCTTACAGACCTAAGAGCGGTACTGTTTCTCTAGACAGAGATACCATTATTAGACACCCGCACAAATTGCAAGAAACCATACTGCACGAAATACTACACGGATTCTTAGTTGAAGAGATTGCTAATCCTGACAGTGAGTTTAGTAGAAAAATAAAATATCTAACTAAAGCTGCAAACACTGCTTTTAAAGCAGCTGTAAAAAGAGGAGATATTGTAAAAGGAACTTTAGAATATAAAATTCTAGAGTATGCATTTAGCAACCCTCAAGAGTTTGTTACAAATGTAATGACTAAATCACAGGTGCAATCTTTCTTAAATACAGTGCCTGCTAAAAAGAACCTATTTACAAGATTCAAAGAGCTTGTAACAGAATTCTTAAACAGCATTGGAATAGATCTAGGAATAGATATAAACAAAGATAGTTTACTTGCAGAGGCTGTTAATGATATTATGACTTTTATAACAGAGACTCCTGCTTCTAACGAGGTTAAACAAGTTGTAAAGAAAGCAGAGGATAATGCTGCAGGAGTTCTACCGCTTAACCTTTATTTAGATGAAGCTGCCCACGTATTGGCTAGCTACGAAAAAATAAAATCAGGGGAATACACTCAAGAAGAGTTTAAAGAAGCAATGCAACAGTATAGGTATCAGCAATTGTTGTCTCCAGTATTTACTGGAAGAAAGCCTGACTTGCAAGCTAAGATAAGTACGGTAGAAGAGTTGCTATCTGTGTATAGAGAAAGAGCAGATAAACTTAAAAGTAAATTAACTGATAAAGTTCTTACAACCAAAGAAGGTAAAAAGATGCAAGAGCGTCTAAATAAATACGAAGATGAAATAAGCACATTGTCATCTAACAAGGCCTTTGGAAGTTTAGAAAGAATAATATCTATTCATTTAGCGTTTGCTCAAAATATTGCATCAGCTAAAAATCCTACAAAGGTAGAGCTAAAAGAAGCTCTTAATATTGTAGACATGTATGACTACGGAAAGGTTACTAGTAAATACCTAGATGTAAAAGATAGAACTACAAGAAACAGATTCAATAATCTATTAAAAGAAAGTAGTGATGTTGCTAGTGGTATTAAAGTAAGACTTCTAGATAATCTTGTTGACATGGCTGTAGAGGTTATTAATGCAGAAATGCCAGAAACAGAGCAAGTAGTTAGAGAAGACTTAATAGCTATGGAAGGAGAGAATACTCTTAAAACTTCTTTCTTAGATCTTAGTAAATTCCAGCACCCAATCGTAAGAACTTTAGACAAGTTTTTAAAATCAGCTAATAGAAACTCAGATTCTGAAATACAAGCTAGATTTATGGAGATTGAGTCTGCAATGGACGACATAAGAAATAACCCTGCATTTAAAAAAGACCCTAATATATTCTTCCAAAAGAATGAAAAAGGAGAACTTACAGGATACTTTATATCTCCTTACAGCTCAAAGTATAATACAGTTAAAAACAAAGCATTTGCTAGATACTACAAAAGACTTCAAAATGCTAAAACTCCAGCTGCTAAGAATACAGCAACTGCATTACTATACAGAGATCTGAATAAGATAGAAGTAACAGTTGATATTAGATGGTTTATAGATGGAGTGGGTAAATTTAACTCTCCATTTAAATCTAAGGAAGAGTATATAGAATACTTGGACGGTCAAGTAGGAGGTGCAGAAGCTAGAGAAGAGTTGGTAGAGAACGCTATTAAAAAATACAATAAATATAAGATAGCTGAAGAGCAAAGAATGCTAGACATAGAGCTAGAAGTGTCTGGATCTGCAGGTAACTTACAAGAATTTCAAGAAGAGATAAATAGTAAACAAAGACAGTATAAAGAAAGACATAGTCCTATTTACTATTTAAACGCTAGATATGGTGGAGGTAAAGCTCTTTCTAAGAACACAGGATACAAAGCAACGGTATCTGCTCCTGTAGGCAATAAACAGTACTACGATAAAAACTACCAGGAGATACAGAATAACCCTGAGCTTAAGAAGTTTCATGACTTCTACACAAATACAATGAAAGATTTAATGACATTGTTACCTGAAGGGTTAGTTTCAACTTTACCGGAAAACTTCTTCCCATATGCCCGTCGTGGATTTGTAGAGCAAGTTTCAAACGAAGGTGTTGACGCAATATTTTCAGCAATGAAAAAAACATCTATAAAAGATTACTTGTTTAATATAGACCAGGAAATTACTTTAGATCCTCAAATTGCTACAAAAGGTGTTAGAAATCCTGACACTGGGGAGATAGAAAAGAATGTACCGGTTAGAATGTTAAAAGGAGATTCAAAGGAGAAGTCTTATGACATAGAGAAAGTAATGAAGATGTTTACAGCAATGTCTGTAGCATATGATTACAAGTCTCAGGTAGAAGATAAAATCTTGTTACTTCAAAGAGTTCTTAGAGAGGCTGAAGAAATACAAATGGACTCCAAAGGAGATCCTATGAAAAGAAAAGTGGCTAGAAAACTTAAGCTAGACAGTAAAATAGGAGGTTTAAAAACTACTCAAGCAGCTGTAAAATACGCAATTGATTCTAAATTATATGGCGTAAGTACAGATATGGCAGAAAAAGGTATTGTATTCTCTAGAGAAGTTGCAGAAATCAAGCAAGAGTTTGAAAATCTCAAGACTAAGCTTGCAGCTGGAGAAATAGATGACAGTACATATTTACAAGAAAAATCAGTTCTTGATGAGCGCCTTAAAAAACTAGGTAAAAAACCTAAAAGTTTAAAAAAGCCTTTAGAAAGATTAGTTCAATATACGCAGTTAAAAGGATTAGGATGGAACCTAATGTCTGGGATAAACAACCTTAGTTTTGGTACGATAGCTAACTTTGTTCATGCGGCAGGTAATGAAGACTACACTACAGCCCAACTTACAAAGGCCTACGCGGTTATACTTAAACAACATGCGCCTGGAATAGCTAGTAAAGCTCAAAAACTTGCAGAAAAATATGGAATATTATTTGAGCAGTTAGATGCTTACTATGGTAAAAATAAAAATAGAACTAGGTTTAAGTTTATATCTAAGGTTGATCCATTCTATTTCCAAACAAGTACGGAATACATGAACCAGGTAGCTCCAATGGTAGCAAAGATGTACAACACAAAGATTGACGATAAAGGTAATACTTTGTATGACATGTACGACGATGATGCAAACATCAAGCCTGAGTTTAAAGATGTAGCAGATGAGTGGACTAGTAAACTAGATGCAGAAACTAAAAATAAATTTACTGCGTTTAGAGATGCTACGATAGAAATGAATAAAGTAAACCACGGTAACTATGATCCAAACTCTGCTCTGCTAATTAAGAAAACTATTTGGGGTAGACTTGGTACTCAGTTTAGAACCTGGGCATTTGAAGGTATAAATACTAGGTGGGGAGAAAAAGTTTACAACGCTCAACTAGAAAGATATACTGAAGGTAGGTATAAAGCTTACTCTAAAGTAGGGTTTAAAGGATCTTTAGAAATGTTGATTAAAAGTATTTTAAATACATTAACTTTAGGATACGGAGTTTCTGACGCTAGTATGAGAGGAGACATAAAAGATGATCTTACTTTTGCAAATATGCGTAAGAATATGGCGGGTGTAAAATTCTATCTAGCTGTAACTGGAGCAGGAGCACTTCTAAAAGCTTTAGGAGAAGATGAAGATGATGAAGATACAGAGAAAACTCTAAGATTACTTCAAAATACATTCTTTAGACTAGAGCAAGATGGTGAGTTCTACATGAATCCAGGAACAGCTGCAGAAGTATTAAGAAATCCAGCGCCGGTAATGAAAACCATAAAAGATGCTACTAATGCAATAAGCGCTACGCAGGATTATATAATAGACAAAGAAGGATATGAAGATAGTAGGAGAGATCCTTTGAGTAAGAAATGGATGAAAGTAGTTCCATTTGGAAACTCAATTAGATCTATAGATTACTTAATGGAAACTCAAATAGAAAAAGACTAATGAAGATAGAATTTGGAATAAATTGGGCTAAGGGTCTAGTATTTGGAGTTAGGCACTTTAAGCCAGAGGAGCACGCTCCCTACTACGAAATACAAATTTTTTTAGGATTAATACAAATTTATACAATTATAGACAATGGCAACACTGACGATAACAGTAACTGAAGCAGTTACATTAGGAGACGGTAGTACAGACCGTGGGACAACAAATACCCAAACTGTAACAATAAATGAAGTAGATCACCGTATCATGGACATAACTACAACTGAAGTTGCAGTGCTTAAATTTGGAGGCAATAATGGTGCAGGTACATTTAAAAATGGTACAGTAAAATATCTACGGATTACAAATTTAGATAGCACTAACTTTGTAACATTAAGAATTCAAGGATCAGATGCAGAGTACTTTGTAAAACTAGAGCCAGAAGATCATTTTATACTAGGTAATACTCAAATGGATGCCCATGAAGACTCTGTAGATCCTGCTAGAGATGTAGCCGGGACTAGTTTAGCGGCCGGGCTAGGAAATATAAATACTATATACGCAGACGCAGACACTGCAACTTGCCAAGTTGAATACTTTTTAGGATCTACAGACTAATGGATATAGGAATTCGTGTCATACCGGGGTATTTATTAGGAATTAAGTATTATGGGCCTTCACTTGAGTATGAGTACAACGAATTTCAAGTACACTTAGGTTTTGTATACTTATATTTTATCTGGGAATAAAAAAAAGGGAGGCGTTAGCCTCCCTTTCACTCTGAAACAACCTGGGTATACAACAACAAGCTTACAACACAAATCTACCCAACTTGATTTTTACCAGTTAATCTCTGGTTTATCAAAATCTTTGAAATACTGATTCACCCAATTAAAGTGTCCACTACCGAAGAACCCTCTGTGTGCAGAGAATGGTGACGGGTGTGGTGACGTTAGAATTGGGTGTTTTTTATCTATGTATTCCTGATACTTCTGAGCGTG
>DNBZ01000080.1 GCA_003484585.1 Bacteroidota bacterium
CGTTTGGAGCGTGAGTTAGGAGCTAGTTTTGGTGTCTTAGAAGTTAGTTATCCGCAAAATGTTTTTCAGCAGATAGATAGAAATCGTAGAATAATTAGTTTCTGGCTACCTGCACTAAGTATTATGCTCATCATAGTGGCTATAGTACTTATGTCTAATACTATTAAGATTCTTATCTATTCAGATAGATTTATAATAAAGAATCAGCAACTGATAGGGGCCACTCAGAAATTTATTTTAAAACCATATAAAAAAATATCTCTTAAATGGACTATTTATAGTTTCTGTATAGGGACTATACTAGTAGCAGGCACTATATGGTTAATATTCAACTTGCTCAGTGTTTCTATGGACTTAAATCTAAGAGCTATTGGGCTTCATTTTGCACAAAACTGGTATCAATACATTTTGATGTTATTTTTGCTGTTAGTAGGTGTGGCAGCAGTAATTTATATTGCTACTCATTTGGCGACCAAAAAATATTTAAATACGCACTCAGATAATCTATACAATTAATATAAATGGCAAAGGATAAGAAAAATAAAGCAGGTACTCAGGTACCACAAGGTCAATTCGTTTTTGGTAAGCAAAACTATCAGCTAATGCTTATCGGACTTGCAGTTATCATACTTGGCTTTGTGCTCATGTATGGCAAGGAGGGAGATATCTATGATTTCAGAAGAATTACACTAGCTCCTATAGTAGTAATGGCTGGATTCGTTATCGAAATATTTGCCATATTACGAAAGCCTAAAAGCGAGTAATGAGTATATGGGAGTCTATAGTTCTTGGGGTTATCCAGGGGCTTACAGAGTTCTTGCCTGTGAGTAGTAGTGGCCACATAGAGATAGGGCAGGCACTACTAGGTACAGAGAGTTTAAAGGAACAAGAGGAGTTGCTGAGTGTGGTTTTGCACGCAGCGACTGCACTCGCCACTATCGTGGTTTTCAGAAAAGATATTTTAACTATTCTTCAAGGATTGGTCAGTAAAGAGGATAAGGAACAAAAGCGATTTTCGTTATTTGTAATTATCTCCATGATACCCGCAGCCATAGTAGGTGTATTTTTTGACGACTTATTAGATCAACTTTTTGAGGGTCAATTGGTGTTGGTATGTTCTATGCTGTTGCTTACCGGAGCACTATTGCTGTTTGCGGAAAGAGCAAAAATAGAAAGCACAGAAAAACTAACATGGGGCAAAGCTCTCATTATAGGCATAGCACAAGCTATTGCAATACTTCCCGGTATATCAAGGTCTGGAGCTACTATTTCTACTAGTATTTTATTGAAAGTGGATAGAGCTCAGGCTGCACGTTTTTCCTTTCTAATGGTAGTGCCCCTTATTTTGGGTAAAATGGCTAAAGATATATTAGATGGGAAATTGCAATTGTCAGAAGATTTGGTAATGCCGTTTGTAGCTGGTTTTGTAGCTGCACTGCTTGCGGGCATATTCGCCTGCCAATGGATGATAGCTATAGTAAAGAAGAGTAAGCTATCCTATTTTGCTTACTACTGTTGGTTAGTAGGGATAGTAGGATTAATCTATACCTTAGTTTAATACAAAGTCTGGAACTAGTACCATCTGTGGTACATTTACTAGAAAAATAGAGCGTGTAGTCAGTTCTTCAAAGGTAAAAAATCCTTTCATAGATCCATATTCACAGATTAGCGGACACCACGATTCATACTCAAATTTTTTTCCGGGTTTTAGAATTGGCATTTGCCCTATAACCCCAGCACCTTCTACTTCTCGCTCGTCATCTAGTCCATCTGCTATGAGCCAGTATCTACGCTGTAGTTTTACTGTATAGGCCGATTGGTTTATGATAGTAATATGGTAGCTATAGACATATTGTGCTCCCTGCATACGTTGTTTTTTTTCATACTTTGGTGCTGCTTCTATGGCTATTTGTGTTGCTAGTTCTTCTATCAAACGATTCTCTATTAATTCTACTGCAAGTTAAACACAACATTTTGATTTATGTTGTATTCTTAGTGTCAGTATTTACTTTTGTGCCTAGTATATGAGTACTTCTTCTAACCTTATAAATAAAGCAGTGGAGCAGCTTTCTAAATTTCCTGGAATAGGTAAAAAAAGTGCTTTGCGTATGGCTCTGCATTTACTCAAAAGGTCTGAAGGAGATACTATAGACTTGAGTCAAGCCTTAATTAATCTAAGAACAGAGATGCAGTTTTGTAGTCAATGCTATAATCTTAGTGATGATGTACTCTGTAATGTGTGCAAGTCTCCTAGCAAGGACGGGAGTTTAGTATGTATAGTGAAAGATTTTCAGGATGTCATAGCTATAGAAAATACGGGTCAGTACAATGGACATTTTCATGTATTAGGAGGCCTTATATCTCCTGTAGATGGTGTAGGACCTAGCGATGTAAAAATACCTGAACTCTTTATACGAGTGAGCAAAGGAGAGATCAAAGAAGCCATAATAGCTTTGAGTTCTACTCTAGAAGGAGATACCACAGAATACTACATTGCCAAAAAACTCAGAGAACAAGGTGTCAAAGTATCTACCTTATCTAAAGGTATTGCCGTAGGCGGAGAGCTAGAATATGCAGACGAAATGACCTTGGCTAGGTCTATTCGAAATAGAGTGAACCTGGAGGGTTAATCCTCGTGTATAGGTTGCACAACCATATAACTTGCTGTGATAAAGAAATTTCTAAGAAACGGAATAGCACTTATTAGGCCTATTTGTTTTCGTGGCTTTATCCCAAACTTGGTTTCATAATTAGGATTAACTAACCAGTCCGTCTGTTTTAGCTTACGGTAGTTATTTTTCTTTAATACACGATTGAGTCGATCTATGGAAATGCCCGTGTCATATATTTCTAACATTGCTTCTATCTTATCGTCGGTTTCACCTAGTACTTTAAGCAAACTTTTGTATGCGACTCTAGGTATAATATGGTAATAAGGTAGCTTAGAAAATAACTTATTTTTCAGCAGTTGTTGGTGTCCGCCAAATGGATTATACCAAGGTGGGAAGCCAATAAAATATAAGCCATCTGGCTTCATAAAATCCCTGCATCTGCCCATAAAAAGCTCTTGATTTGGAATATGCTCTATTACATCTCTAGTGATTATAATGTCAAACCTCTCAGGTGACACCGTATCGTATATATCTTCCGCTATTAGCTCAAGGTTGGCCTCGTTTGGATGGCCAGCAAAGAATATTTTTCCGTTCTCTATACGTCCCTTAGATATATCTATACCTACACATCTACATCCTAGATCTAAAAAGGGTTTCAGGTTTCCCGCTTCACCACATCCTATTTCTAATACAGTGCAGTTTTTATCTACCTTTCTAAGCGAAGAGAGGTATGGAATCACGTACTTCTGTGTAGTGAGTGCTTGCTCGTTAAAATACCGTTTACCGTCTGAATGGCGTTCTTGCATTTATACCCTTTCTCTTAGTTGTCTTGTTTTGGAGCAGAATCATCTGGCTTAGGGCCATTCTTACCTCTGTTTGCTCTATTAGGATTTGGCTTCTTATTCGGGTTAGGTCTTCTACGTTCTCCTCTTGGGTTATCGTCTTTTCTGTCACCACTCGGCTTTTGTCCTCCTGGTTGGTCTTTCTGATCCTTATCTCCGGGCTTGTTTGTTTTGCGATTGTTTGGGTTTCTGTTCCCGCTTTTATTTCTGTTTCCGCCTTTAGACTTAGAACGATTTCCTTTGTTCTTATCATCCATACGAGTAAGGTCTGTATCGCCTAGTAGATCATCCTTAAACTCTAGAGTCTTGAAAGCTATCTCAGCACCTTTAGCTGTATCACTAAGGGTCATAGGAGTTTTACCTTTCTTGTTTTCCGCTATTATCTCGTTTACTCTATCTACATCCACAGGTATCCAGTCAAAGCTATTTTCATAGCAGTACCAAGCGGTCCCTTTTAGAATGTCGATTTTTCGAAGAGAAGCTAATCCAGATTCTGTCTTTAGTTTTATACTATCAGATGGAAATTCATTTAATTTCTCTGTATAGACCTCTAGTTCGTAGTTTAAGCAACACTTCAATCTTCCGCATTGTCCACTTAGCTTGAGCATATTAATAGAGAGATTCTGTATTTTAGGAGCAGACATACTTACTACTTTGTAGTCTGTAAGCCACGTACTGCAGCACAGTTCTCTACCGCAGCTTCCTATGCCACCTAGTCTAGATGCCTCTTCTCTATAACTCACTTGCAGCATTTGTATTCTGCTTTTAAAAGAGGATGCATATCGGCGTATGAGTTCTCTAAAGTCTACACGACCTTCTGAAGTATAGTAGAAAGTTACTTTTTTGCCATCCCCCTGAAACTCGATATCACTTATCTTCATTTTGAGACGAAGTTGAAGTGCTATAGTTCTAGCTTCTTCTAAAGTTTTTTGCTCTTTGTCTTTATACTCTTGGTATTTTTTTATTTCGGACTCAGTAGCTATGCTTTGAATATTACGCATTTCTGCATTGTCTTCTTCTACTCCGTATTTTTTTAAGTGAAGCTTTACTAATTCTCCTGCTAGTGATATTTGACCTACATCATAGCCTATATCTGAGTCTACTATTACGTAATCGCCAGTAAATAGTTCTAAGCCTTTTACGTTTTTGTAGAATAGTTTCTTACTCCCCTTGAAACGAACCTCTACTATGTTAAATGGTTTATAATCCTCTGGCAATACCATGTCGGTAAGCCAATTATATACATTTAATTTATTGCAACTGCCTGTACTGCAACTGCCATTATTCCCACATCCGGGGCTATGACTTCCATTATTAGTTCCGCAACTTCCGCATCCCATATCTATATATTCTCTTTGCTTTTGATTTTTTGAGTTTTTATGAATTAGATAAATAGTCCAACTAATTCATAAGTGTATTATACACAGTTCAAATATATCTAAAAAAGCCTTAAGGATTTAGTAATACAGCTCTGTATAGTGCCTAATAAATTTGGTTCCCCATCGTATAGGGTAATCGTTGATGTTTTTTGTGTCACTCACCATGTTTGGTTGCACTGCTATTGCAGCCATATTGAGGCCAGCTCCACACAGTGCCACTGTAGTTCCTTGTATCCTCGGATTTATTTCCAAAAGTAAAGGTTTGCCCGATGCATCGTATTTTACTTGTATGCCAATAGGGCCCTCAAGGTCTAAAGAATTTAATATTGCTTCACAATATTTTATTATTTCTACATTCTGCTCTATTGTCCCAGCTACGCTGATGCCATTATTCATTGTTTTTCGAAGACGGGGTATTATAAATTTTATTACTCCTTCTACAATTAGACAATCAATAGTATACTCTGCACCGGGCATATACTCCGAAACTAGGAGAGGAGGGAAAGGGTCGGATTGTAAAATATCGTTTAACTTTTCGGGCTTTATGTATGTACTATTCGGTTTGTAGTTAAACAGCAAGTCGCTTTCTTCTACATCGTCGGTCACTATTCTAAATCCTCTACTACCATTAGCAACACAAGGCTTTATAATAAATGTTTCGTTGCTAGCTAAATAAGGATTTGCAGCGTTTTTGTATTCTTGATAAGTAGTTGCTATACTGAATTTGGGAGTGGGTATCTGATTGTTTTTTAGGTGATTATACAGTTCCCCTTTGTTGTTTGCTATAGCTAAACTCTGTTCGTTACTTACTATTATTCTAATATTATTTTTTGCAAAAAGTGCTTTGTTT
>DNBZ01000017.1 GCA_003484585.1 Bacteroidota bacterium
CGTATGTATGAGATGGGTTTAGAGCTGTAGAGCTATTCCCATCACCAAAAGACCATTCTACTCTATAACCGTTGGCGGCATACGAAGAGTCGTAAAACTGGACTGTACTATCGGTTACCTGAAATTGTGCATTAGCACTGCACTGAGCATAAGTTGCAGAGGCAAACAAGGCTAAAAAGACGGTAAAAATGGCTGATTTTAAATTCATAATTGTTGTAAATGTACCTCTATATACGTGGGGGTTTTTAAAATGGTTGGGTGCAAATAAAAAAAATGTCGATTTAACTTTCTTTGTACAAATTTATTCGTCAAAAATATATGCCAATCAGAATGGTGCCCGATGAAAATAAAGGACAAAACAAACAACGCAACACCCCAAGAAACAAGCAGAGCCCCGGAGGCGGCATTATCAACATTATAGCTATAGCTCCATCGTTTTTACCTTAATCGCAAAATTTTTCTTTGAAGAAAAATATACAAAGTATATTGAATTCCAAAAAGTGACTAGCAAAAGATTAATCCCTTTTCTATGATAACTCTTTGCTCAATATCTCTGCACTCATGAAAAAAATATTAGTATCCACAGTTTTGTTTGTACTTGCAACTTCCACTTTTGCACTGGACAAAGGTTTCTATTATGGCACCCGATTTAGTTTAGGTGAGTCTGACCTCATAGGCGGCCAGTTAGAAAATACTACAGGTAAGTTATTTTGGCAAGTAGGTGCTGCATCTGCTTATCAGTTTACAGAAAACATTGGGCTTACTGCCGACTTCCTTTTATCAGGAAAGGGGACATTTAGTCACTGAGCCCTTGCTGCCAAGCCCAGGCATGCTTCATCATATCTGCTATACCATACTTAGCAGACCAGCCAAGTAGGTTATTCACCTTAGTAGTATCCGCATAAATCTGCTCTATATCTCCTCCTCGTCTTGAGCCTATGGTATAGTTTAGTTTAACACCGTTCACCTTTTCAAAAGTATTAATTACTTCGAGTACCGTATTCCCTTTTCCTGTGCCCACATTAAATACATCCACATTTTGACTCATCTTATCGCAGTAAGATAGTGCTTTCACATGAGCTTTGGCTAGATCTACTACGTGAATATAATCACGCACACAGGTTCCATCCTCCGTATTATAATCATCACCAAAAACAGTAAGTTTCTCACGTATACCGGCAGCTGTTTGTGTAATATATGGTATTAGATTATTCGGCACGCCGAGAGGCAACTCTCCTATCTTAGCACTAGGGTGTGCTCCTACAGGATTGAAATATCTTAATAAAATGGATTTAAACCCTTTATGCTTTGCAAAGTCATTAATTATTTCTTCTCCTAGTATTTTAGTAGTTCCATATGGACTCTCTGCTTTTTGTATCTGCGTACTTTCTGTGACAGGCAAATCTGTGGCGGCACCATATACTGTGCAACTAGACGAAAATATAAGATTAGATACCCCATATTTTTCCATAGTGCCAAGTAAGGAAATAAGCCCAGAGACATTATTTTGATAGTACATAACGGGATGCTCTACCGACTCCCCCACAGCCTTATGTGCCGCAAAATGAATCACTCCGTCGAACTGATGTTTACTAAATAATGATTCCAAGGCATTGGTATCATTTATATCAGCTATTTGCAGCTCCAATGATTGACCGGATATATCTTCTATGCGAGCCTTAACTTCCTCTTTGGAATTACTGAGATTATCTACTACTAGCACATCATAACCTTCTGCCTGCAGCTCTACTACTGTATGACTCCCAATATACCCTAATCCCCCTGTTACTAGTATTTTCTTCATTGATAGAGCAAATATAATGGATTCGTATGTTGCTAAAATCTAAAAGCTCGTTGTCTCAGATAGTACTATAAAACACTCATATTGAGGTATAGTAACATTCTACCCCTTTGATTCGAATATTATTAGGCCCTATATTGCACTTAAATTTTAGATGAAAAAATACACATTTTTAGTCACGATTAGTTTTTTATTGACCTATTCGTTTGTAGGTGCTCAAAACCCTACGTTTACTACTAGTGGAGACCTTTGCACCGGTAAGACTATCACTTTCTCCACTCCATTTAATCCTCCAATAGGTTCTGTACAATCCATTCATTGGAATTTTGGTACTGGCAATTTGGGAGATACAGTATTGCAAGACATCGCACCATTTGTTCCCGTGCCTTTTGCTTTTGCACAAGATAGGGACTACTTCGTAATAGTAACAGTAACCTCTACCAACGGACCCAAGCATGTAGGCAGTAGAGCTGTTTTCATTAATCCTACACCCGATGTTATTATTGACTTAGCAGTACCTTGTTTTCCGAGTCCCATAGTTTTCGAAGATTTTTCTACGGTATCTACCGGCACAATAAATAGTAGACTTTGGAGCATAGATGCAAGCACCAGCACAGATCAAGTTTTCACTTATGACCCAGGAATACAAGGCACATACAGTATACAGCTAGATGTGACTTCTGATAAAGGATGCAAGGTCGCTATTACAGAAAATTTGGACTATGCAGAATTACCAATATTAGCCATTATCCCTTCAGGCACATTGACCGTATGCGAAGGCGATTCGGCTACTTTATCAGTCTCTGGAGCTAGCTCTTTTATATGGAATACTGGAGCAACTGCTTCTACCATTAGAGTGGGAGATGCCGGATTCTATGTGGTAACTGGATACGAAGGAAATGAATGCAGTGTCACAGATAGCGTACAGGTAGTATATGTACCTAAGCCTATAGCCTATGCAGGCGATGATGTCAGCTTAAAACTGGGTGAAAAAACCACATTGCAAGGTTCCGGCGGATTAGCACAATCATGGTCTCCTACAGATTTTCTTTCAGACCCTTTTGATGCCAATACCGATGCGTCGCCTAATAGTACGACTCAATACGTACTCACCGTAGTAGACCCAAACGGATGCACAGATAAAGATAGCATGACCATCACGGTAGATACCGAAACCACCGTACCTATACATAATATGATAACCCCGAATGGCGATGGATATAATGACAAGTGGGACTTATCTGATGTACCTCAAATAGAAAACTCTAGCATACACGTCTTTAATCGTTGGGGATGGGAAGTTTTTAAGTCTGAAGATTACAAACACGACTGGCAAGGAACTTTTAACAACAAACAACTACCCGATGGCAGTTATGTATACGTGATCCAATTCGAAAATTCAAATTTCGAAACTTTACGCGGCGTTTTAGAAATATTAAGCAACACTCAACAATGAAAAAAATTATAATCGCACTACTTTGTGTTGCAAGTTATGGCGTGGCATCTGCACAGCAATTGCCGCTTTTCAGTCAATACTACTTTAATTCTTTCATATATAACCCTGCACACACGGGTCAAGAAGCG
>DNBZ01000318.1 GCA_003484585.1 Bacteroidota bacterium
CAGATGTAAGCACTAGAGAAGTTGAGTATGATGTACCTACGGAACTAGACCTTAAGTTTAACATGCAGGCAAAGTTCCTACCTGTAGTATACGGAGTACAGCGAATAGATAGTATCCCAATGTTTGCAGATACTAGATTTAACCTGTCAACTCAGGTACATGCACTATACGGATTAGCAGAGGGAAGAATTACAGGATTGTACGATCTTCAACTGGATGGACATAGCTCCATTTGTATGGATAAACAAGATTATGATGTGCGAGGAACTATAGAGGTAGCAGAAGATGCAGACGGTACAATAGATTTTCTATGTAAAGGTTTCCAAAACTATGGTAATACTTTAGTAGGCTATGATGCTTCTAGTGGGCAGGCTGTTTCTCAGACTACTTCTGCAGTAGGTCAAAATGACTTTAGCTTTAACGGTAAAAGCACAGGTGTAGTACCTCAGTTTGATGATTTTAAACCTGTAGTATTTAAACACAGCGAGAGAGCTATAGGCAACAATGGTATATTACACGAATTAACACATTCTTTTGATAGCCCTATAGACTGCCATCTAACTTTTCACTCAGGAAAAGCATACCAAAAAGCTAATAATAGAATGGTATCTATAGCACAGGCCGCTAATGCAGATGAAAGATTCAAAGTGCAAAGAGACTACTATAACCAGAAAGAGGTATACTGGGGACCAAACCACAGACTGTTAGATACGGCATATTTACATGCTGAGTTTCGTATAACCGAAGGAGAAACTAAACTTCCTAAGTTCAAGGCCGTAGTAAAAGGTGTATCAGTAGAGTGTTTTAACTACGATCACAGCTACGCTCTAGATATTTCTAGGTTGTCCTCTAATACTTCTCAGTTGAAGAACTTTCAAATTGGAGACCAGGTACAATTATATAATACTGTAACTACTAATGAGATCACTAGCTTGACTCCTTGGGTCATCCATGATAGATGGTTCTTCTACGATGCAGAAGGATCGAAGAATTATAGATTTATAATTAAAAATAGTGTAGGAGAATACCCTACAATACTGTCAACAGGCAGGTTTTACATGGAAGTTTCTAGTGTTAGACTATACTTTGCAGCATATGCCGCCAAAGCCCATGGAACAGACAAATCTGTAGGTGCAGCCTTATCCACCACAATAAGTGGTAGAGGTGCACAGCAGATATCTATTAGTAGCGCTTCTAACGCTGTTAAAGCCGCCTTAGCTTTATCAGGCGCGTCTGTTAAGCTGACTTCTAGCAAGAATAATTCTTTTATACACGCAAACTTTTCAGGGTTTACTTATAGTTCTAACACTTTGAACAATTTGGGCAGTAATGTAACTTGGACTAACGATATTATCTCTGTAATCGTAGGTAATGGAATACAACTTGATAGTTCTGCAACTGGGTCCGATAATGTATATAACGGAGCAAGGATTACTGTAACAAGAAACTTTGATGATGGAACCAAGTACACACAAACTAGAAAAATTGTAGACTATAACGGCTCGAATAAAGTAGCAGTAGTAGATTCCCCTTGGGACGGTGGATATATCCCTGGAGTTGGAGAACCTACTAATGCCGATACTTATAACATAGAATTAGGTGTAGATGAGCGACCTAGTATTAACCCTGCTATGCAGATGATGGATTACTTACGTAGTAAAAGGTATGGTAAAGGATTAAAGTTAACTGATATAGACCTACCTTCTTTCATAGCGTCAGGTAGAGAGTGTGACCAACAAAGTACTGTAACTGTAGTAGGAACTAGTGCTGCAGTAGATAATTTGGAGAAAGGAGCTGTATACACTTATGGTACCGCAGGTACCACAGGGTATTTTAGAGGTACCGTTTACGATGTAGAAACAACTGATAGGAACATAGGAGGTGCTTTATATAAACAAGTCACCTTTAGCAACGTAATAGGTAAGTTAGGTAGAAAGTTTAATAAATACACTAACTTTGCAACTAATGAGCTTATTTGGGAAAATGGAGTGGCGAAAGCTGCTACTTCGGGGTATATGACTGGAGGTTTTGGAACCGGCGGAAATTTAACTACTGCTACTCTTACTAAACTTACAGCAAACCAAGTAGCTAAGAATGGCCCTACTAGCCTCGTTATTGATGTTAGTATATTTAAGTCTGGAAACGGAAACCCTATTGTTAAAAGTTTTACTCCTAACTTTAATTCCTATAGTGCTTCGGGGTATTCTTTATATGACTCCGATGATATAAAATATTGGAAATATGTAGGTTGGGATTATCCGGACCAAAGAAACGTTACTCGACACCAGATGAACCAATCTATTAATACGTCTCAACCTCTATTTACCAACGTAAATAAGATGCTAGACCAGTTTAATGGTATGTTGCGCTACTCCTCGGGTAAATATTCTCTAGCTATAAAAAGTAAGCAGCCTTCCACATTTGATCCTTTAGAGATTTTCGAAGCAGGGGACATAATAGGTACTTTAAAGCTAACAGATTCTGGAAGCAAAAAGACTTACAATACTGCCCAACTTAGTTTTCCTGATCCTCAAAATAAGTTTGAGAATAGGGAGATAGGCTTCTTTGATTCTAACTTCTTGAAAGAAGATAAGGGCGTACCCAAAAACCTAAGTTATCAAGTTAGGGGTATTACTAATTACTTCAACGCAAGATTCAATGTAGTACAAAAAATAAAAGAATCTAGGTACGGGCTAACAGTAAACTTTCAGGTAGGCCCTAGAGGTTTAGCACTTATTCCAGGAGAAGTAATACAATTAAGCTACCCACGATTTGGTTTCGAAAGTAAGTCTTTTCGTGTATTGGCACTCACATTTACGGCTGACTGCCTAGTAAATGTCACTGCGGCTGAGCACAATGAAGATGCTTATATAGTAGAAAATGTACAAGAAGATGTAACAGGAGGAACTTTTCAGCTAGGAGGGGTACCTATAAAACAGAAGCCGACAGAGCCGAGCGGCCTTACTGCTTCATCTAACAGTCCAGGAGGCATAACCCTTGTCTGGGCCCATAGTGCGTCATTCAGTCCTTTAACACACAATGTTGAAATATGGAGAGGCACAGGCAGCACTAGGTCTACCACTACTAATCTTACCGCAGCAGCTACAAACCCTACCGCAGACACAACAGCTGTTGTAGTATCAGATGTAACTGGTATCTCTGCCGGAGATAGCGTAGTATTTAGAAACTCGCCTGCAGGTTTAAAAGTTGCCGTTGGTGGTGTTAATACATCAACCAACACATTAACATTAGACCAAGCCGTAGAGATACCTTTAAATGTAGAGGGTAGTTCAGTAGAGACTGTGCCTGACCTGACAACAAGCGAAGTAGATAGTGTAGGCACTATTCCTGCTATTTCAGCTAGAACTCAGCTTACTTTTTTCAAAGCTATAAAAATCCATACAACTAGTGGGGACGAGAATGAGTACGTAGATCCTGTAATATCCTCTGATAG
>DNBZ01000086.1:0-6129 GCA_003484585.1 Bacteroidota bacterium
GAGTACTCATTGGAATATGCAAGTGTCCAGTGTTGTAGCTGCTCAGGGGTCTCCAGAAATCGTACTATCAGCAGGTCTTAGCTCTTCACAAAATGTAGGAGGTATAAGCCTGGTTACCCCTCCCAGTGCTCTAGAGGTTGCACTAGCGGCAATATATACATATACAGGTACAGGGGAGTCTCTCACTAGAACTCGAGCTACCTTTGGCCTTTATAATACAGCTAATATTGTTGACGCGACTAGGGGTTCTGTTTTTACTTTCGGAGCTTATAGCAGCGACGAGCTACTAGCTGTGCCTTATTTGGCAGGCCAAACTCTGTCCGTAACTAACGTAAATAAGTTAATTCTTAGGAATGCTATAAACCTAGATGATGCCCTGGCTTCTGGAGGATCTGATCAATACATAGGATCCACTATTAAGTTAGTTAGGTATGGCCTTGGAGGCATCCCGTATGAGCAAGAGCGCAAGATCGTTCAGTGGACTGTAAGTAATAGTAAAGTTGTAGCCTTTGTTGATAGCCCCTGGGATGTAGGATATGAGCCAAGTACTAGCGATTTCTATACTGTTATTACTCCCCCTGATCTCAGGGTATCTATAAATCCTGCTATGCAGCTACTTGATTACCTTACTAATAAGAGGTATGGCAAAGGCTTAAAAGATACAGATATTGATTTGCCTACATTTAAAGGTGCCGCGGAACAGTGTGATACTCGGTCAGATGTAACAGTTCTAGCTACACAAAGTAATATTCAACTGGGTGCTGTATATCGTAGACAGGTATCCGGACAGAAAGAGATATGGAGAGGCACGGTTAAGTCTTTCGAGTCTATTACTATATCGGGAGTAACATATAGGCTTGTTACTTTTAAAGATTGTATTGGTAAATTAGTTTCTAAGTGGAATGATTATACTACATATTTTGGAGGGCAGATTGTATGGAACTCAAGTATTTCAGGAGTTACTCTTCGTAGTAAGAGTAGTGAGGGAACAATGCAGACCCCCACTTCAGCTAGTAATAATGTCACATCCTTTAATATTAACAAAGTATCAGGTAATGGTAGTAACACTCTTACCTTAGATTGCGGAACCGCAGGGTACTCAGGAGACGGTAATCCTGTAATTAAAAACAAAGATAGAGCTGGTGGAGTTACAGCCTCAGGATACAGCTTATATGACTCTGATAACATTAAATACTGGAAGTATTTGGGTTGGGATAGTCCGGCCCAAAGAAACGTAACTCGGCACCAGTTAAATACTACTGTTAATACTTCTAATACTATATTTGCTAATATTAACAATATGTTGCGACAGTTTAATGGCATATTAAGATATGCTAATGGGCAGTATCAGCTGAATGTCAAATCAGCCGCACCAGTCCTTACACAGTATGAAAAGATAGATGAGACAGATATTATCGGTTCCGTAAAAATAACAGATAAGGGATCTAAAAAGACTTACAATAGCGTAAGCGCAAGTATCAAAGATCCTCAAAATAACTTTGAAGCAAGAAGCGTTAACTTCTTTAATTCAGATTATCTTAAACAGGATCTAGGTATCCCTAAGAAGGGTACTTTTGCCACGCCTTCAATAACTAATTACTATAATGCCCGTTTTGGCATTAAGCAATTTATGGATGAGTCCAGAAACGGTCTAGAGGCTCAGTTTACGATAAGACCTTCCGGTTTGTTGCTTCAGTCAGGAGAGGTAATAGCACTAAGTTACTCTAGCTTTGGCTGGGTCGAAAAACTGTGGAGAGTCTCTAATCTTAATTTTATGCCCGACGGAACCGTTTCAGTTACAGCTTATGAGCACGATAATACTGCTTATGAAGTAGGCGCTTCTGAGGTCTTGCAAGGTACGGCTAATAAAGAGTCAGGCCCCGGTACTATAATTAGTTCTACCCCCGATTCTCCTAATGGTTTACAAACTCAGGGAGGTGCCGGAGGTATTCGCTTATTATGGGTACAAGGACTTGGCTGGAGTGCTGCAACCCATGATGTTCAAGTTTTCTCTAATACAATAAATGTACGAACCCAGACAGTTCCAGCAAACGGGGCCGGTACAGACTCCAGTACTCTAATATTGGATAGTGTGGCCAATATTGCGGCAGGAATGACTGTAGCAGGTAAACTGTCTGAGGAGATTATATCTAAAGATAATCGTACTTACTCTAATATATTGGTCTATAGTATTACAAGATTGGGAGATACGGATTGGAATGCTCTTAATAACACCTCAAATGTTAATTACCAAGTAGGAGATACCATAAAGCCTACTGCTTCGGGCAGTTTCACCACTACCGAAACAGGCCGCATGATAGCGCAATCTAAGCCAGTAAAAGTATTATCAGTAGATAGTAATACTACTACGGTCACTTTGACACAGCCTATGACCTGGGTAAATGATGAAGCTATTACATTTAAAGCTTCTATGGTCGCGGGCCGTATTGATGCGGATGAGTGGACCGATCAGGTACTTAATGAAAATGATCTTACGGTAAGATACTACTGGATTAGATATGCCGTTAAAAGAAATCCTACTGCCAATATCGCTGGTCTTAGCAATAAGATTGTATTTTCAAAATTTCATCCCGATACTGTTCAGGGTATAGCCGGAACCGCTGCTAATGTAAATCTTATCAGAGATCTAGGTATTACTACTGATCACGGCACTCAGTTTGTATACGAAGATACAGGTAGAGCAATTGAAACAGGAAAAGACGATAACACTACTATAACTGCCTCTGGTATTAACGGTATTGGAACAGAGACATATAAGTTTGAGCAATATGATCCTACTGCTAACAGCGGGGCGGGTGCGTTTACAACAGTACGAAGCTTTGCTGCGGGCAATACGTATACATTTAATGCTCCTGAAGATTCTAACTCGCCTGCTCAAGCGTTTGGCAAGTTTCCTATAACTATACGTGTGACCTTTAGAGATATATACAATGGGATTACACATACAGCGAGTAAAGAAATAACTTTAACTGCTGCTCGAATTGTGCTCGATGGATCACCTGGAGGACCTGGCAATGCTGCAAGAGGTGTATTCCTCACCGCAGGGCAACATTCTTTCCCGTATAGCGAAGGTGGAAGCGTTGTAGGGGGAAATACTACAACACTTACGGCTACCCCGACTAATCAGAGTTCGACAGCAAGTAACGTCTTTTATGATTTCAAAGTAGACGGCACTAGCATTCAGAATACTAATAGTCTAACAGCTACTTATACTGCAGAAGCTGCTTTTGGGAATATGCCTCAAAAAGTATCTGTTGATCTAAGGGAGGGTAATAATAGCGGTGCGGTGCTGGCCTCTGATGCTTTTACAATGGTCGGTCTAAAGCAGGGTGCGGGTTCTTTGACGATGATACTAACTAACCCTACTCACGCTATACCTGTTAATTTTGCAGGTAATGGAACAATGGACAACTCAGGTACCACGGTCAGAGTATTTGAAGGAGCCACAGAGCTTGCATATACCCCAGGTAGTACGCAAAATGCGGGTCAGTGGAAGATCTCCGGTACCTCTGACGATAATATAACAGTATCTAGTACTGCTACTGACAACGGAAATAGTGTGACCTTTGGAGAGGCTATAAATTTAGGTACGGACAATACAGCAGAAATCACTTTCACAGCTTCAGGTAAAAGGCTTGACGGGACTCCCTTTTCCAACCTAAGTCAGATACAGACTTTCTCGAAGGCGGTACCTGGAAATGCCTCACGCGGCGTATCTTTGACTTTGCCTAAGTACGCCTTTGCTTACAATAGTTCAGGTGCTGAGTCACCCACTGGTACTTATACAGTAACTGCGGTCGCAACTAATACCGTAGGTACTCCATACTATGACTTTGATGTAATTTCTAGTGATGTAGGTAATACTGTCACGAATATATCAAATGGCACTAGTAGTACTATGACTTATAATCCACCTAACTCGTTGGATGATATGCCACAAACTATTAGAGTAAGATTGAGAGAAGGTTCTGCATCAGGAGACGTATTATCGGAGGATCGCGTATCAGTATATGGAGTCCAGCAAGGTTCTTCAGCTATTGTTACAGTTTTGACTAATGAGTCGCATGGTATCTCTGTCAGCCAGAGCAATACTCCTGATCTGACAGGCTCCGGAACAACTATTAAAGTATTCGAAGGTGTTACTCAGCTAGACTACCAACCCACAGGTACTCTTGTGCCTGGACATTGGAGAATCTCCTCAACCTCTGATACAAATATTACTATAGGTAGTTTGACAGAATCTGGAGATAATCTTGTTGTAGGAGATCATACAAATCCTACTGCGTCACAGATGTCAGTAACCTATAATATTACAGGCCTGAGACTTGATGGCACGACTTTTACAGATTCAAAGATACAAAGCCTTACAAAGGCCGTAGTAGGTCCATCAGGCAGCCCTGGCGCGGCAGGAGGTAGCGGTGCCAGTATTTCAGCTACTAATCTTGCGATGAGAGTATTTGCGGATGCCGCAGGCAATGTAGCATCTACTAATAGATTTACTAGTGTTATCACAGTTGTAGTGGCAGGAGTAGAATACACTTATGACGGTATTGCCGCTTACGCTAATAATTCGTGGCACTTTGGAACCATCACCGCCCCAAACCATAGCTCTTATCTTGACGCTAACGAGGCTGCAGTGTCCAGTACAGGAGTACTGACTCTTTCAGACAGCAACCCTTTCTACTCCAATACGGCTACATCTTTAGAGTTTGAGGCTGAAATTCAAGACGATAACAATACAACTTTAGGTATTCTAAGGTACCAGTTTGTGAAAGAGCTTGGTATCCGATCGCCTGTCAGAATTGTTACAACTCTTGCTAACGATAATACCCCTACCCTGATTCAAGAAACTAACGCTAGAGATTGGTGTGGAAGCGGGGGGATGTCTGTTGGTGCCGCTGGCCTCGAGAATACGGGTTTGTCGACGGCGGCCTCTACTAATGTAATGAAGGATGCTGTATCAAAAGCCCCACAAGAGGCTGCTTTTTCTAATGAAAGGTTTCTAAGGCCTGGAGACATTGTCGAAGTGGGTACAGATGGTGACAATGCTAATGACAAGGGACACTATATTGGGCAGAGGATATACATGGGAGATGTTATATCAAAAACTACCATTGATTCGTCGACGTCTAGCGGCCAGACCCCTTATGGAGAGTCCCGTTGGAGTAGCATAATAGTAGAAAGAGTTGATGGAAGTATGGTAGTACATGGCACTCTACAGGCGGAAACCTTAAGGGCGGGCTCCACTTTTACTAATAATTTGGAAGTACAGTCCAACTTCATACTAGGAACTACAAACGCGGGATCATCAACTAGTGGTAAGTTTTTCTCAACAGGTAAGACAAGTTTTAGTAATAATACTGCTGGATTTTTCTTAGGCTTCGAGGTTGGAAGCAGTGATCCTAAATTTGCTATAGGCGGTAATTCTGAGTTCCTTAAATTTGACTCGTCAAGCGGTGGTAATGGTCTTGAGATACAAACAGTCGGAGGCTTCTCTTTAAAGAGTACTAGCTCAGGAAGTAGGTTGGAGATTGTTAATAGTACGATAAAAATATTCTCAGGGTCAGAAAGCACGCCCCGAGTACAAATAGGGAACCTCTCATAGAGGGGTTCTCAAAAATAAACCTTGACATAGAATGTCAACTTAGTTATAATTCTGTAATGGAGGAAATCATATGAGCGCAGCACGCTATAACCTAATCATCGACCAAGGGACCGACTTTGCCCTGGAATTTATCGTAAAGGAGTCAGGAACAGCTAAGAGTCTTTCCGGTGATACTGCGCGAGCGCAACTTAGACCGACTAAAGACTCTTCCACACTTACGGAAACTTTCACTTGCCTCGTAGAAGACGGCAGTGTCACAGGAAAAATCACAGCTAAGTTATCAAACAGCGAAACCTCTGCAATTGCAGCAGGACGCTATTACTATGACTTGGAGCTTGTAGATTCAGGTATCGTAACTCGCCTTCTCGAAGGTACTGTTACTGTTACGCAGGAGGTCACTCGTTAATGTCAAAGATTACTTTAGAAATTACAGAAGTTGTTAATGGGGTAAGTATTACAGAGACTCCTATCACCCTCGTAGGTGATACCCTTTCTGCTGCTGC
>DNBZ01000086.1:6240-6662 GCA_003484585.1 Bacteroidota bacterium
CTGAGAAGATGAACGCTAGCAATGGTGTTGCTACGGACTTCTTTACTATGCAAGGTACTAATGGCGGAAATATTCGCTGGCAGGGCAATGTAAACACTCTAAAAGTGCACGATGGTAGTATACTTGGTTTTGGAGCATCAACAAGCTTGCAGGATACAGATATGGAAATCTTCCATGTATCTAATGAGAGCTATATTCGAGACACAGGCGCAGGCACTTTATTTATTCAGACGGATGGCCCAAGTATTACGCTTGGAAGTACCGCGAATAATCTCGCACTCTCTGCCACGTTTGTACCAGGTGGTGCGATTAACCTATACCATAACTACGGTAAAAAGTTCGAGACTACCTCTAACGGTATCGACGTAACTGGACTAGTTGAGTTTGACTCCTTGTCCGGTACTGGTGCTGTAGCAATTACA
>DNBZ01000205.1 GCA_003484585.1 Bacteroidota bacterium
CTTTTTCTACTTCTTGAAAAGGATAAAAGATCCCAATCTTGCTGGCTTCTGGATGTCGAACTACAAAATTATCATAGTAGCCACCACCGTAGCCTAGCCTGCAATTATCTAAATCAAAAGCCAGCCCAGGAACCACTATCAAATCAAAGTCTCCCACATACTCATTATCCCCTGCAGGATGTACCGTTCCAAAAACACCCTTTTCTAAATCTCCTAGCGATGTCAAAACCAAATTCTTTAACTTTCTATTAGGCAATGTTTTGGGAGTAACAACACTCAGCCCACGTTCCAAAAGAGACTCTACCAGCTTTAGGATGTTTATCTCTCCTTTCATGGGTATGTAGCAATGAATCGTTTTATAATTACGCTCTTCTATCATTGTCAATAAAGAAGTACATACCCAACTATCATACTCCGCTTTTGTGGCTCTAGACAAAGCCTCACGTTTCAGCAACATCTCCTCTCTTAGTATTTTCTTTTGGTTGCTTATTCTCATTTTCTGAAATACCTTTATATCGGACAAATTTATCCGTTAATATCGAAAAATATTTTATATTTGCTCCAATAATACTAAAAATATGTTTTCAAAAGCATGTGAATACGGAATAAGAGCCTCCATACATATTGGGCACCAGTCTAAGATGAATGAGCGTGCAAGCCTAAAAGCAGTGGCTGAGGCCATAGACTCCCCAGTAGCTTTTACAGCCAAAATACTTCAAGCCCTAGCAAAGGATGGCATCATTACATCTATCAAAGGACCTACGGGAGGCTACGAAATGTCAGGTAAAAAGAATAATAAAGTTACACTACTCCAAGTGGTGAATGCTATAGACGGAGACAAAATATACAATGGATGTGGACTTGGATTAAAACAATGCAACGCAGCCAAACCCTGCCCCTTGCACCATCAGTTTGCAGCTGTGCGAGACCAGCTAAAGACAATGCTCAGTGCTACGACCATACAAGACTTAGGAAATGGCTTACCTGATGGTCTATCATTTCTAAAACGATAAAAAATTTAATCACTAATCGGACAAAACCATCCAATATAAGATGACTAAAACAAAAGATATTTTGACCAAAGGAAAAATTATTTCTCCAAATCATAGATGAAAATTTTACTAGAGAAAAAACAAATGAAGCCAAATGGCGAGCAGATAAAATGGCTGAAATGTTTCAACTAAAAATGTCTCACTATAAAAACATAGAGATAAAGCCGCTTAGGTAATAAGCTAAAGCGGCAGTATAATTAAAACAACAACATGAACTATTCAAAAAAAAACATTGTAGGAGAAGTGGTAGCAACAGACTTTCGAACCGCTTCAGTTTTTAAATCGCATCGTATAGACTTTTGCTGCAGAGGCAATAGAAGTATAGATGACGTATGTCAAACTAATGGCTTGAATGCAGACTCGCTGGTAGATGAGCTAAATAACATAGCTCAACTTAAAGATGAAAGTACCCCTAATTTTCAAACCTGGGATATGGATCTACTGGCAGACTACATAGAGAAAAAGCACCATAGATACGTAGAGAAAAGAATTCCTGAACTAAAAACATATCTGAACAAGATAGCAAAAGTGCATGGAGAGCGACATCCTGAATTATTGGAAATAGACGACTTATTTTCGGCTTCGGCCTACGAGCTCTTATCCCATATGCAAAGGGAAGAAACTATCTTATTCCCTTATGTACGTGACCTAGCAACACAAACGAACAATGAAAAACCACATTTTGGCACTGTACGAAATCCTATAAATGTAATGATGCAAGAGCACGACAACGAAGGAGTACGATTCAGAAAAATAGCAGAATTAAGCGACAACTACGACCCTCCAAATGATGCTTGTACTACTTACAAAGTAGCGTTTGAAATGCTCAAGGAATTTGAAGAAGACCTACACGCTCACATACATTTAGAGAATAATATTCTCTTTCCAAAAGCCATAGCCACAGAGGCATCATTAGTACGTGCCTAAACCCAATCCACTAAAACGACATAAATCCATACAACCAGTGAGCCGTGAACATCATCACGGCTTACTCTTGTGTTGGAAAATAAAGGAAGGTTTCAAACAGCAGATAGCCATAGAGCGTATGAAAAAGTATGCAGATTGGTTTTGGACACACCACCTACAACCTCACTTTCTATTTGAAGAGAAGTACATGTTTCCTATACTAGAAATAGACCATTCGCTCATTACTAGAGCTCTAAACGAACATGCTCGTTTAAAAGAATTATTTAATACCACTGAGGGTATAGAACATAGCCTAACTAGTATAGAAGAAGAGCTGGCAGCTCATATCCGGTTTGAAGAGCGAGAACTATTTCAAGAGATACAAGCACACGCTAGCCTAGAGCAATTGACCAGGATAGAGCAAGCACATTCCACGATATTGTCAGATCATTGGGAAGATGAGTTTTGGGTGGGTCCCAAATAGTTAAAAAAACAAACCACTAAGAATGTAAGAAAACCTTTTGCCCACGGCTAAAATTTAATGACCTTAAACCTCT
>DNBZ01000180.1 GCA_003484585.1 Bacteroidota bacterium
GCCAATACAGATGCCAAAGCTATAGGCAATTTGGGAGTAGATGCCAAGATAGCCATAAGCTCTAGTCTGCAGTTAGACCTCACGGTAAACCCAGATTTCTCTCAAGTAGAAGTGGATAGGCAACAGACTAACTTAAGTAGATTTAGCCTGTTTTTCCCTGAGCGTAGAAATTTTTTTATAGAGAATGGAGATTTGTTTGCCAACTTTGGGTTTAGGCAAATACGACCTTTTTTTAGCAGAAGAATAGGATTGAAAAATGGCAGCACTGTTCCTATACTCGGAGGTGCACGCCTAAGTGGTAAAATAGGAGATAACTGGCGGGTAGGAGTTATGAATATGCAGACGGATGGTGGAATTGACGGTCCTGCTCAAAACTTCTCCGTAGGTGCTGTACAGAGACAGATAGGCAAAAGCTCCAACTTAGGAGTTATAGCAGTCAATAGGTCGAGTATCAAAGATGGGGAGTTCATTAAATCAGAGTTTAATAGACTATTAGGAGCAGACTATAATTTTGCTACGCCTAATAGATTTCATAGAGGAAAGGTTTTCTTTCACAAAAGTTTCGGTGCGGATAAGTTAGAAGATAGCTATGCCCATGCTTCGTGGTATTCGTACTCCACACCTAGCTTTAGTGCTATGTGGAATCACGAGTATGTGGGGAGAAACTATAACGCTGGAGTGGGTTTTGTGCCCAGGCTAGAGCGGTATAATCCACAACTAGATAGCATAGAACGTAAAGGTTATTGGAGGCTTGAGCCTAAGATTGAGTATAAGTTTTATCCCAAAAAAGCTAAGCATTTTATCTATCACGGGCCTTCTATTTATATAGATAGGTATATTGATAGTTCACTCAATCTCACGGATAATCGATTGAGATATGCCTACGAGGCTCAGTTTAAAAATACAAGCGAATTGTCCTTGTTTTATAATCGATGGTTCACCAAATTATTTTTTGATACAGATGTAACGTTTACAGGAGATTCTATGATAACCGCTGCCAATTATACCTATGATAATGTAGCAATTAGCTACGCGTCTGACCAGCGAAAGCCCATTAATTACGAAGCGAGTATTACCGTAGGAGAATATTTTAATGGAACTAGGTTCAATGGTAAGTTGGACTTGAACTACCGCTGGCAGCCATGGGGTACTTTTGGGCTTTCGTATAATTATAATAGTATCAAGATGCCACACATAAAGGAGGCCGTAGACATATCACTCATAGGTGCATCAGCAGAGTTATCCTTTACCCAGGCTATCTTTTTTACTACGTTTTTTCAGTATAATACACAAGCAGATAACTTCAATATTAATTCTAGACTTCAGTGGAGATATCGTCCGTTGTCAGACCTTTATCTCGTCTATTCGGAAAATTATTTAGCCTCAGACTTAGGAGTAAAAAACCGAGCATTGGTGCTCAAGTTTATTTATTGGTTTCAGTAAATCATCCCTCTATTATAAAAATAGTAGGCTTCTTATGCAGTTCTATCTCCCTAGGTTGCCATTCGGATACAGGTTTGGATATAATGGTTTCTTTCCCTTCTTTTTCTATGTCTACAGCCACACAAAGTTTGGTGTCTTTTTGAAGGTTTTTGATAAGGAAATCTAGAAACTGATTATTACGATACGGTGCTTCCATAAAAATCTGAGACGCCTTACGAGAGCGAACTTCCATCTCTTTCAGTGCTATCATTCTGTCTCTGGAGTCTAAAGGAAGGTATCCGTTAAATTTGAAATTTTGGCCATTGAAACCGCTCGCCATGAGTGCTAGAAAAAGGGATGAGCTCCCAGCCAATGGAATCACTTTCACACCTTTGGTATGAGCATAGGCTACCACCTCACTGCCTGGGTCTGCTATAGCAGGCAAGCCAGCTTCGGAGAGCACTCCTATGGAGTGTTCGCCTATTAATTCATTAAAAAACATCTTGAACCCAACGTAGTTATTATGCTTATCTAGCTCTACAAAAACAAAGTCGTTTTGATGTGTTGGGTGCTTTATGGCTTTGAGAAAAGCCCGAGCTGTTTTTTCCTTTTCTACAATGAAATGGGTAATTTTATAGGTTTCCTCTATGGTACGATTCGGTAGGTATTCTTTGTCAAATTCTCCTATGAAATTAGGTATAAGGTATAGTGCAGTGCTCACGTTGCAATATTACGCTGAAATCTCCCGTTATTTGAAATATCAATTCTAAAAGCTCACTTCTTAACCTTTTTCTTCTCTATTTTCGCTTTTATGACTAGCTCAAATTATACTAGCTGGGACATTTATGATATTCACGTCTGAGACGGAACACGAAGTATTGATTACTAATGCAAGAAGGTACAGTGTTACAGGTTGGATTACAGATGTGCCTATCGGGTTGACGTTTCTATAAAGAAGAGAGGTGCTTTCTTTACACTCCCTTCAAAAACCTCACCGCCACATCATTGAAAGTGTGCGGTTGTTCCACATTTACTACGTGTCCGCAAGCTGGGATTACGTGTAAAGTAGAAAATTGGTGGTCTTGCACTATCTTAGTAATGCTAGGTAGAAACATGTGGTCTTCTTCTCCCATAATATAAAGTGTGGGAACTCCTGAATCTTTAAACCGGAAGTACTTGAGCAGTGGATTAATCTCTGCTACGAGTGTAAACCAGCGTATAAACTCTTTTTGGTAGAGCTTTTTTGCCTCATTAATAAATAGGTTTCTACTTTCTCTATGGCTCTTTTTAGGCATTATAATATGAGCGAAGAATCTATAGAGAAATAGGTAAGGCACAACGGACTTTAGCAGCACCCCTAGCTTCATAAGCACTTGGCCTCGCACGTTTAGCTTCATAATAGCCCCACCCATTATCATGCTATGAGTACGCTCCGGGAAGCGTTCTGTAATCTCCCGAATCACTATAGTGCCAAGTGAGATCCCTACCCAATGAGTAGCTTCTATTTTTAGGTGATTAAGCACTTCTATTACTTCATCTCCTATGTTATCAAACTGGTATCGTTTCAGTTTTTCGTAAATAGGTTTCTTAGATTTTCCGTGACCTCGTAGGTCTATAAGGAGCACATTAAAATGCTTTTGAAAAGCCCGCACTTGCTTATACCAAATACTACTGCTACCTCCTGCCCCATGGATGAAAGTTACCCATTGGGCATCGTCACTGTGTATATGTGTAGTATAATGTAGCACTCTTTTAAAGCTAACAAAGATAACCCCTTAATCGTTCAGAGCGGCAGTTTTTACTTGTACTGTATTATGCAGCGTGCGGTGTACGGGACATTTATCTGCTATCACCATTAGTTTTTCTTTTTGCTCATCTGTGAGGTCAGCTTCTATCTCTATTACTCGCTCTATGAGGTCTATCTTATTACGAGATGACTCGCACGCTTTGCAGTCTTTAGCATAATCTTTCGTATGACTTAGGTGTACGTTTATCTCATTGATTTTCCAGCCTTTCCTATCTGCATACGTACTGTCAAGGCAGTAAGTAGTTATAGCTTCCCATTCGTAAAATATACAAATTTGGTATCCATCGGTTGTAAAATTAACGAATAGGGTACTAAGTCCTTCACTTGAAACTAAAAAGGGATTATAGATTACTCTATTATTCCATCATTCTATACTTCAGTAACTCGTATCATTGCACCCATGCAAGCACCACGAGCTAAGAAGGTACCCAAAGAACTTATAATACACGGAGATACACGTATAGACGATTACTTCTGGATGAACCAGCGAGAAGACCAAGAAGTGATAGACTATCTAAATGCCGAAAACGCCTACGGTAAAGGGGTAATGAAGCCTACTGAAGGTTTCCAAAAAGACTTGTACGAAGAGATGATAGCTCGTGTTAAAAAAGATGATGAGTCTGTGCCGTATAAGAAAAAAGGCTATTGGTACTATACTCGATTCATAGAGGAAGGCCAATATCCTATCTACTGCAGGAAGAAGGATACCATGGAAAACCCAGAGGAAATACTGATGGATGTAAATATAATGGCGGAAGGGCATAATTACTATAGTATAGGAGGCCTAAGCATTAGTCCGGATAACAAGTATTTAGTCTTTGGTGAAGATACTGTAAGTCGCAGAATCTATACGCTCAAAATGAAAAGTATAGAGACAGGTGAAATACTAGAACTTAACATACCTGGGACTACAGGTGGAGCTAGCTGGGCAGGTGATAGCCATACGTTATTCTACACACTAAAGGATGAGACTACACTGCGTAGTGCTAAGGTAATGTCTTACAACATTCTCACCAAGGAAGAAAAGGTTCGCTTCATAGAGATGGATGATACCTTTAACTGTGGCGTGTATAAAAGCAAAAGTGAGAAGTATATCATCATAAGTAGTGGAGCAAGTATTACAAGTGAGTATCAGTTTATCCCAGCGGATAGTCCTGAGGATGAATTCAAAATATTCCAACCACGAATACGCGGACTAGAGTACAGTATCAGCCACTTTGAAAATAAGTGGTATATCACAACTAACTGGGATGCTCAAAATTTCAAGCTTATGGAGACAGACGAAGTACTTACGGAACGTAGCAACTGGAAAGAGGTAATAGGACATAGGGAAGGTACTCTACTAGAAGGATTAGAGATCTTCAGAAACTTCCTAGTACTAGAAGAGCGTACCAATGGTCAAAACTTCATACGGGTAATAAACCAAAAGACGAAGGAAGAGCACTACATGGTGTTTGAGTCTGAGACATATGACTGCTGGTCTAGTCTAAATGTAGACTTTGACACAGAGACACTTAGGTATGGCTATACGAGTATGACTACACCCAGTAGCGTGTTTGATTATAATATGGCTACTAGAGATAAAGTACTACTCAAACAGCAGATAGTTCTTGGCGAATATGACGAGAGTTTGTATGACAGCAAGCGTATCTGGGCAACTGCTCGTGATGGTAAAAAAGTGCCCATGAGTGTAGTATATAAAAAAGATGCAAGTGATTCTGACTCAAGCAGAGAAGAAAGTGAGGTTGTCAACCTGAGTGATTCCGCCTCAAGCAGAATTGTATCGAAGGCAAGACCAACTTTACTTTATGCCTATGGTTCCTACGGTCATTCGCTTGATCCATACTTTAGCTCTATCAGACTAAGTCTACTAGAGCGTGGTTTTATATATGTGATAGCACACATACGAGGTGGTGAAGACCTTGGTCGTCAGTGGTATGATGATGGTAAATTGCTAAATAAGAAAAACACCTTTACCGATTATATAGATTGTGCAGAGTACCTTATTGCAGAAGGCATTACTACCACAGAGCATCTGTATGCTCAAGGGGGAAGTGCCGGCGGCTTGCTAATGGGAGCAGTGATGAATATGCGACCAGACCTATGGAAAGGAGTGATAGCTCAGGTGCCTTTTGTAGATGTGGTGAGTACTATGCTAGATGATACCATACCACTGACTACAGGCGAGTATGATGAGTGGGGAAATCCAAATGAAGAGGAATACTACCACTATATCAAAAGCTACTCACCGTATGATCAGGTAGAAGCAAAAGCGTATCCCAATACACTTATAACTACAGGTTTACACGACAGCCAAGTGCAGTACTGGGAGCCAGCTAAGTGGATAGCTAAACTGCGAGAGATGAGAACGAATGACAATATCCTCATAATGGATTGCAACATGGAAACAGGTCATGGCGGAGCTAGCGGACGTTTCGAAGCGTTGAAAGAAACGGCGAAGGATTTTGCCTTCTTATTTATGCTCGAGGGGATAAAAGAATAATTTTGTACCATGAAAAATAGCCTAGTCATGCTACTACTTTTAGTGAGCACATCACTCGTAGCACAGATAGAAACAGACCGTCCAGATTTTACTGAAAGTCCTAATGTAGTGCCCAAAGGAGCTCTGCAGATAGAGACTGGGTTTATTTTGGAGAATGATTACTCAGCTAAAGAACAACGTAATTGTAAGATTCAGTTATCTGAAAGAAATTTTACGGTAAATACAACTCTTTTGAGGTACGGGTTAACTAAAAATATCGAGCTAAGGCTCAATACAAATTATTCTATTTCCAAAGTTGGAAACATGAATGATATTCTCATTTTGGATTCTACACACAATCCAAATTTGGATGACATAAAAGGTTTTCAAACCCCATTCATCGGATTCAAAACCAATCTATACAAGAATGACAAACTAAGCATCGGTTTCTTGGGTCATTTATACATCCCAGAACTAGCTTCTGTAGATTTTATGAAAGCTAATGGGCAGAAAATTGCACCCGAATTTCTAATCCCACTTACGTATGATATCACAGATAAGTTTGGCATAGCGGTGCAGTATGGACTTACTTGGGATGGTTTTACACCTAATCCTACCACCAGCTACACGCTAGCATTAGGCTACAGCATCACAGATAAACTTAGTGCTTATGTAGAGCCGTATGGTTTTTTAACAAATAATGGGGATGAGCTTCATTTAATCAATGGCGGGTTTACCTATTTAATTAACGATGATTTTCAAGTAGACCTCACAGGAGGTTTCGGGCTGAATGAAGCCGCTCCAGATAATTTTGTAAACTGCGGAGCATCGTTTTTACTTTTTAATAAATGAGAATATTAATCATACTATTCTTAGCACTATTTGTAGTAGCCTGCGATACCACTAGTAAGTGGAAACCAAATCAAGAGGCAATCTCTGAAGCAGATAGCTACTCAGATTTATCTACGTACGTCAAACGACTAACGCGACATAGAGATAGCACTAGTGCTATGTTCCTAAGTGGAGCTAATGGGATACTACCCAAAGAAGATCTATCACCTACAGGAAAGCTTAAGTACTTTGCTCCAGATGAGGCGTTTAGAATAAAAGCAACCTTTACTCCTATAGAAAACGGTGAGGTAATAGAAATGCAAACGAGTACTGATAGACTGCCAGAGTACAGGATATACGGTACACTTGCATTTAAACTAGGAGAAGCAGACTTAGCACTTACTCTCTATCAGAATGTAGAGCAGCCAGACTATCTCTTTTGCCCGTTCAAAGACCTCACCAATGGGAAAGAGTCGTATGGAGCAGGAAGATATCTAGATTTCAAGCTTAAAGATTTAGCCAATCCTGTGCTAGATTTTAACTATGCCTATAGTCCATACTGTGCGTATAATAAGGAGTATTCTTGCCCCATACCTCCTAGGGAAAACCACCTCCAAGTGGCATTACCTGCAGGAGAAAAGAGGTGGCACTAAGTCCGATGGGTTTTCATACTTTTGCAATCTTATAATCCATGGCTGAAAAAATACTTGTAATAGGTGCCTGTGGTCAAGTGGGCACAGAGCTTGTAGAAAATCTACAAAATATTTATGGAGCTGCTAATGTAGTGGCTAGTGACATTCGTAAGTCAGATAATCCGGTGTTTCAAAATGGAAGTTTTGAGATGTTGAATGTCTTAGATAAAACGCAAATAGCCGAAGTCTTTGGCAAGTATAAACCTACCATAGTATATCACCTTGCAGCACTGCTTAGTGCTACGGCAGAGGCTAATCCTAAGTTGGGTTGGGAGCTCAATATGGATGGCACGTTCAATATATTTGATGCATGTTTAGAGTACGGAGTGAAACGTATTTTTTGGCCAAGTTCTATAGCTGTTTTTGGACCTACTACACCAGCAGTCCTGACACCGCAGAGTACTATCTTAGAGCCGAACACGGTATATGGAATCACAAAGTTAGCAGGAGAACGCTACTGCGAATACTACTATAATAGATATGGTTTAGATGTGCGGAGCATACGCTATCCTGGTCTTATAGGTTGGAAATCATTGCCAGGGGGAGGTACTACAGACTATGCCGTAGATATTTTTCACCAAGCACTTAAGACCAAGAGCTACACCTCTTTTCTAGATGAGAGCACTACTCTCCCTATGATGCATATGGAAGATGCCGTACGTGCTACATTAGAAATCACTGATGCCCCGGCAGAAAAAATAAAATTACGAAGCAGTTATAACATTTCGGGTACATCATTTAATCCGGAAGAACTTGCTGCAGAAATAAGAAAGCATATTCCTGACTTTACTCTTGATTATGCAATAGATCACCGCCAAAAAATAGCAAGCAGCTGGCCAGATAGCATAGATGATGCACAAGCTAGAGCTGACTGGGGATGGCAAGAAAAATATAATTTAGAAAACCTCGTTATCAATATGCTTGATAATCTGGGCGGATTATCCTTAACAGAGTAAAAAGTACGCTCATAATAAAGGGGCTAATAATCATAGCCTTAGCAATTATCCATCTACCAACATATGCAGAGCTTTCTGCCCTTAGTAATTCTTAGCCATTAGAGTCTTAAAATTCAGTATTACAAAATAGAGTGGCTAGTTTTAGTACAGTTTAATACCTACATAACATAGCTCTTCCGGTGGCAGTGGAATAGTATTTAGTAGACCTACTCTGTCTAGCGTTTTTACAACATTATTTAGCATTTTGGCACTTACATATGCGGTTGTCTGCCACTCTACACCATTGTACCATTTTTCTACCTCTAATGGATCTAGTCTATATCTTTTAGCTATTTCAGAAGTTGTGTTTTCTATATTGGATATTTGTTTGGAAGCCGCTAGGATTACAGCTGCGAAACGTTCTATCTCTTCAGCGGACAGTGCAATGAAAGAACTAGATCCTACAAGCATAAAACAGGGCCAAGGGCTGATACACATACCTATTCTACTTACCTCACCATTGTCTACGTGAGGCTGGGTCATGAATTTTTCCCAAAGTAAAATATCCGCACTGTTTTTTTCAAAAGCCTCTAATGCACCACTGATGTTTCCTACAGTCACGAAATTAGCTTCTGTAAGGGTGTAATTATGCTGTTCAGCATGAACATATGCCATTAGATGACTGCCACTGCCTACCCGGCTGCGAGCTATACGTGCGGTACTGAGGTCAGATTGATTAAAATGTTTATGTAAATTAGAATGTACACCCCAAATAAGCGGAGACTTTACATACTGCTGAATAATGCGGGTCGTTCCACCTGTGTGGATGTGTTTTACAATCCCTTCTGTGAGCACGAGTGCTACATCTGTTTGATTTTTTTCCAGCATGCGGCACATTTCACCACTTCCGCCAGTCACATCGCTCCATTGTACATCAAACCCCGCTTTAGCAAAGAGTCCGTTGTTTATGGCGTAGTGCCACGGATAGTTAAAATGCTCGGGCACCCCACCTACTCGAACAGTCTTCATTAGTAATCTAGTAATGTCTGAATTGCAGTTGCTACCTTTTCAGCATTGGGGAGTATTTCTTTTTCTAAATCTACGTGCAGAGGAATAGCGGGGACATCTTTAGAGCCAATACATTTTACAGGGGCATCAAGAGATTGAAAACAATGTTCTTGTATGCGACCAGCAATTGCTTGAGCAAAGCTGTTATTCAATGTTTCTTCTGTAAGTACTATAACCTTCCCGTGTCGCTTTACTGCCGCATATATGGCCTCGTCATCACATGGACTTAAAGTTCGTAGGTCTACTATCTCTACATTGCCGTCAAAAGATTTGGCAGCATTAGAAGCCCACCATACGCCCATACCATACGTTATTATAGTTAAGGATTCTCCATTTTCTATGGCATCTTGGCTAGCACTCAAGTGTATTCGTGCCTTACCTAGAGGTATTCTGTAGTCTTTGCTTGGTTCTGGAGTTTTAGCTCCTTCTGTACCTGGGACTTTGCTCCAGTATATACCCTTATGCTCGAATATTACTACGGGGTTTGGATCGTAGAAAGCTGCTTTCATTAAGCCTTTCATATCTGCGGCGTTACTTGGGTATACTATTTTTATGCCCTTGATAGGAAGTATAGAAGACTCATTAGTACCGCTATGATAAGGCCCGCCGCCGCCATACGCTCCCGTAGGTACGCGAATAACGGACTGTACGGGGAACTTGCCACCGCTCAGGTAGTTACTCTTGGATAGTTCGGTTACTAGTTGGTTTACTCCTGGCCATATGTAGTCGGCAAACTGTACTTCTACTATTGGCTTGCAACCTACAGCACTCATACCTGCAGTAGATCCGATGATATATGCTTCTTGTATGGGAGTATTAAATACTCTGTGTTTGCCGTGTTTGCCAGCTAGTGTAGCCGCTTCTCTAAAAACACCACCTAACCTATGTCCTACGTCTTGTCCGTAAAGGAGTGCTTCGGGGTGGTCTGTAAGTATCTCATCTACAGCATGCAAAGCTGCATCTACCATTAGTATAGTTTCAGCACCAGCAGGGTGTCGCTCTCCTACCTCGTCTGTTATATCTGTAGTTGCCAGCACGAAATCCATAGCTGTATGTATATCAGGATTTTCGGCCGCTACGGCATTGTCAAAAGCCTCTTTTACTTCGCTTATGGCCTGAGCATTTAGGGTATCTATTACACTTTGTTTTATGCCTTTGTCGAGTGCTTCTGCTAGAAGATATTTAAGTGGGTCGTCTTGCTGATGTTCTTCTAGATCATCTCTATACCACTCGCTTCGCACACCAGATGTATGGTGCCCTAGTAAGGGTACCTTGGCGTGTATCAGCATTGGTTTTTGATTCTTTCTTACCCATCTAATAGCCTTATTCATTTCATTATAACTCTCGGTGAAACTACTGCCGTCTATCTTTGCTCTTCTTAAACCTTTGAAACCAGCCGCAAACTCGTAGGCATTCATAGCTCTCATTTCATCTCCGCTCGCAGATATTCCCCAGTCATTATCTTGTACTAGATAGAGGATTGGCAGTTGGTGCAGTACAGCCATTTGTAGAGCTTCGGAAACCTCACCTTCTGTCATAGAGCCATCACCTATAGAGCATACTACGATGGACCCGTTGGTTCCGGGTTCGTTCAGGTTACTGTCTTTGAGATACTGTAGCCCATGAGCTATGCCTGTGGTAGGTATAGCTTGCATGCCTGTAGCACTGCTTTGGTGTGCTATTTTAGGTTTATCTTCTGCTAGTAGCGAAGGGTGAGCGTAGTAAGTTCGGCCACCAGAAAACGGATCATCTTTCTTGCCAAGCAATTGGAGCATAAGCTCATATGGACTCATGCCAATACCTAGCAGGATGCTCTCGTCACGATAATACGGGGCTACCCAGTCTATTTCTTTTAGATGATATGCGGTGGCTAGTTGTATGGCTTCATGACCCTTGGATGTAGAGTGCACATAGCTAGTAATCTGCCGATTTTCGTCATAGATGGCCGCCATTGCCCTTGCTCTAAAGATATCTAATATTGCTTTTTCGTATACCGATTTTTTAATGTGCATATAGCTTAGTGACCAATTCTAATTACAGTTTGCAAGTTTAGGTCTAAATTTACTAATTATGAAACAAGGGTATATGGTTTATGATGTATATTTGAGGTTCTCATCGTTTCTAAACCTAACAAATGTATTCCCTAAAGTCAACTAAAAAAAAAGAACTATTTGGCAAAAAATTTCAAGCGTACTTGAAAGTATATTTGAAAGTGAGAATAATTATTCGGGTATAATAGTTATAAATCAGTCATTAGATATTCTCAATAAAAATAAGGCAACTTCAATAAGTTGCTAAGTATAGCAGAACGCAATGAATTTGTTACAGACTACATTACTAAGCCTATCCGAGACGAAGACCTTACAAAAATATTCCATGACTAAAATAAGTCAACCTGAAAAAGCAGGTTGACTTATTTTTATGGACTCTAATTGCTTCGTTAGAAGTTACGTATGTACCTGTCTAATGCAGTGCTGCTACTGCTAAAACCAAACCCCTTATTTACAATGAAATAGTTTTGAGGATCTACTGTATTGCCATATGCTAACTTTGCAATTTCTAGTTTGGTAGACTCAAAATCAAATTGCTGGATTATCTCTAACACATCTCTACTACTTACAGTATTGGTTCGAATGTATTGTCTAGCGATTACTTTACGCTCACTCTCAAAAGAGGCATTGCGTATTTGATTTATAGCCAAATTATAGCTGGACACACCCCGTTGTATGGGTGGCCTCGTATTTCTATTTGCTCCTCTTCTATCACCATAATCTGTTCCACTTCCGTTTCTATAATTAGGTGGGTTATTGCAGGTGCGTCGAGGAGTGTGCCTTTGTCTTCTTATAGGCTCCACAAGTTCTATTATTAATCGACCTCTACCGGTAAGCCTAGCGGTTACTATGCTTTGATGTGGTATTACTATTTTCCCTTGAAAAAGAACATTACTACCGGTTCTAGCACCTTGTCCGTTTCTTCTACCTTGTCCGCGATTATTGCCCCGGTTTCCACGTTCAGTTATGGTTATAAAATGTCTGCCTGCTGGCATTTGTTGTACCCGAAATTCTCCGTTGTTACTAAAGTAACTATTTCCAGAAATAATGACTTTTGACGAGTAGTTGTTTGTCCTTAAAATTAGTTGTGATGCTTCCGCTTCAAAACCAATAAGGACTAATAAAATTGCTAATGTTGTAATTGTTTTTTTCATAATTTGGTTCTCCTTTCTTATTTGAACTAGATAAGCCAATTGTTGAGCCATAAAAAAGAAACAAACTATTACAATCTGGTAGTCAACTAATTAAGTTTTTTCAAAGTGTAAAAATCACACTTTAAATGTGTTGTGTTTTTTGTACACGCACACGTACAAAAGCAGCTATTAAATGGACTTTGTATTTTTAATGATTGAGGATTTTGATCATTTTAAATAGATACATATCAAATATCAGAGTAGATCCGCTAGAGCCTATTTAAAACATCGAATGTTATTAGAAACCCAATAGACTATGAGACTCTTAGGTGAAATAGATAAGAAAATATAGTCCTAGTTTACTCGACAGTAGTAGATTGTTTTAAAAGGGTTGGTTTAAACGAAAATCAAACTCTAAAAAACAATTACAACTCGATTATAGTAAGAATATCATTATTTACAAAATCAAGTAAATTGACTAAGACAAGTCATTATTCAAACTATCAACAACAACTATATGATGAGATTAAAATGTTGAAAGAGGAATATGATTTGGGATATAGAAGAATTAGTTATTTAATCTATGAGAAAGGTTATAGAGGAGTAAGAAATAATCAAGTATTAAGAAATAATGACATACACTCTATCTACAAAAAAGGTAAAATTAGAGAGAATAGAATAAATAGAGATTTTGATACAATTATTGATGATGTGATTGTGTTTGAAAATCGTTTTTAATGTGGGTTTTAGTGTGTTTTAAACACTTTAAATAATAATCGATATCTCTTATCGAATTAGGTGTATTAATATCTTAAATACACTATTTCACACAGTCATACAAAATTTTTGTAAATTTATCTGACTCATATTCAGGTAGTTATATAATAATGTATGTTTTTTTATGATAATAAATGTGTTTTGAGATTTTACTTGATATTTATAATAAACAATAAACAATAACAACTAACTAAATCTAATTACATCATCAATAATTAAAAATGTAATTGAGTTTAAAAATTAAAAATTATGAAATCAAGATTAGAAATTAAAAAAGAAAAAAAATTAAAATTTATCAAAAAACAAGAATTAGAAATTATGAAAGAAAAGAATTTAGAAATTATGAAGTATGAAAAAAAATTTGAAAAATACTTAG
>DNBZ01000119.1 GCA_003484585.1 Bacteroidota bacterium
AGGCCATTGCTAAATAACTCATTTATATCTGGGCTTCTAAATCGAGTAGCGGTAGATATATGTACTTTAAAATCATGACTTATTCGTCTCCATCCACTTAAATTGGCTGATAGGCCACCAAAGGTGAATTTCTCATTGCGTAGTTCGTTTTTAATATAGCGATACGTGTTGGTATTTTGTAGATCGTATCGCACACCTCCTTCTATTAGGTACTTCTCATTTTCTAAAGTAGCTATGGCAAAAGCTCCCGCTTTGTATCGTAAGTAGTTGGGTACGAAATATCGTCCTTTGAATGTGTTTTGCTGTTGCTCACCCATAGCACCATATTGTATTCTCCATAGATCTATGTGTTTGTCTATTAGTAGGTTGATCTGATGCGTATTAAGATTTAGATCAAGGGCAGCGTCTTTACCTCCATTGTGATTATCAAATTCCTGTCGGTGATTATTTTGAAAAGTATAGCTTGTAATTACTTCACCCAGCTTATTGCTTTCGTATTCCCATTTTACTTTACCCGCATAATGCTGTATGAGTTGTGAGGGTGGTTGTATCTGGTAGGTGAATGGTCTATTGATAAGAGGAGTATCGCTTGCCAGAGCAATATTCAAATCGGTCAAATTTCCAATGTGAGAAGCTGCTAAAATGCCTAATCGTTGTACAAAGCCTGATGCTGTCAGTGAGAGCTTGCTTTTGCCTTTGGTATAGTGGGAGTAATATGAACCGCTTAGCTGGCCGAAGCCTGTATTGCTAAGTACATAATTGGATGCATTTGCATCTCCGTTTCGTTTTACATTGATTACTAGTCTATTGCCCCACGATTTAGGGGCATGGTAATTTTCTAGTTTCACTCCCAATTGTCCGCCGTTAGGATTAGTTTCACCTTTTGCAATAAGCGATACTTGAGTATAGGAAGTATCTAGAAATATGGCAGGCAGTATACGAATGGCGCCACCCATGGCATCGCCTCCGTAGCGTAGGGTAGATGCTCCTTTTATGAGTTCTATACTGCCAGCACTTAGTGGATCTATCTCCGGAGCGTGCTCGCTTCCCCATTGTTGTCCTTCTTGCTTGCTATCGTCATTTATCACAGATATACGATTGCTGTGCATCCCATTTATTACGGGTTTAGCTATGGTAGAGCCCGTTTTCAGAAAGCTAATTCCATTGGTGTTTTGCAATGCATCGCTTAAACTTACTGCTGCAAGTTGCTCTAGTTTTTTGCTACTCACGGTCTGTATTAATCGAGCATCTGGTTCAGTATTGCTGTGGTGCCCGTAGGCTATCACCTCTGCAAACAAGTGTGAGTGATGTGGAAGATAAATATAAATATTGGTATCTTTCAATACCTCTAATTGTAAGACCTTAGTATTACAACCCACGTGACTTATTTCCAAGGTCTGCTTGCCAGCTGCCAATTCTGTTACGGTAAACTTGCCTTTATTATCAGCTATTACTTTAGTATTAGCTGTTTTAATAAGTGAGGACGAAAGTGGCTCTAGAGTGGCACTATCTAGTACTATTCCAGTTATGGTTACTTGCGAATAAGCAAGTATACTAGTGCAAAAAAACACGAGTAAAGCGAATTTATTTCGCATATGGAAAGTTTAATATTATTGGTTAAAGAAAAACGAAAATGGATATAAGAGGGTAAGCCTGTTATATCAAAGGAGGTGCTCTGCCTAGAGGGCTTTTAACCAGAAGTAAAAATGGGGTACTAACCACAGAAAGTGTGTAGTCTCCAGCACTTATTACAGCACTTTTAGTCAGTTGATAATCTATAGCTGTGCCAGGATGTAAAACAGTATCACACAGTGCACAGCTATGGTGATTATCTTCTAAGCAAATATGCTCGCCTGATTTGTGGCAGTGGTTTTCTTGGTTTTCTAACGTGTGTAGCGTATTGCTGATACCTATGAAAGTAAACAACAAAACTAGAGCTATAGAAAATGTACTTCTCAAAGTTCAAATGTAATATCTCAAGCTTATAGTTTATTAACGCTCTATAGAATTCTATTTTATTTCGATATTCTCATCTTTCATCGGGTAAATCTTTGTGAATAGCCAACCGAAGAGTAATGAAACTATAAAGGAAGGAGCCAGTACATCTAGTCTTTTAAAGTAGATACCAATGACATCTAAATCGTTTATCACAAATTTGAATAAGATAACCCCAAGAAATCCTGAAATGATACTGGCAATAGCCCCAGCTTGACTATATGCTTTCCAAAATAGTGAAAGAATAATAACGGGGCAAAAACTTGCTGCGATACCACTCCAGCCAAATATCATCACCCAAAATACCTGTCGGCCTGGATTATAATAAGCCATACCAAATGCGAGCCCTAGCGATAAAAGTGCCATAATAAGAGTTACATATCTTGATATTTTGGTCAACTTATCATCTGAAACTGTTGGGTTGAATATTTTTTGATAAAAATCACGTGTAACGGCACTAGATGCCATTACCAATAATGAATCTATAGTAGACATAATAGCAGATAGTACTATGGCTACATAGATAGCTGCTATACCTAGTGGCAAAAAGTTAGTCGTTATCATGTCTAGTACGTCTGTAGCTCCTATTCCAAATACAGCCTCTGGATTTTCTCCGATTTCGGTGAAATAAACTCGTGCTAATATACCAATGGTTACAGCTGCGGCATCGGTGAGTAAGGTGTAAAATATGGCTACCCATTTTCCTTTATCTATTTCATCCTCATTTTTGATCGACATAAAACGAACGTAGACTTGTGGCGAGCCTAAGAACCCAAGTCCTATCATAGAAAATCCTAAGATAGTAGCCAGATTGAGCCAAAATCCTTCTCCACCCCAAATATTGGTGAGCTTAGGGTCTAAATTGTGCAGTGTATCTAGTATATTGAGATTTGCATCTAGGTTATAATAAACTACAATAGGCAGAGTAACTAGCCCAAAGAACATAAGCACTCCCTGAAATACGTCTGACCATACTACGGCTACAAAACCTCCAAGAAAAATATAGGCCAGTACGATGAAAAAGCCTAATAATGCACCGTGGTAGTAGTCCATCTCCATCATAGAATGAAAGGCTTTACCTGTGACATCTATCTGTGTACTCACATATATCACCACAAATATGGATAGGATAGAGGCGGCTAGCCCTCTCAGAAATTTGGTGTTACTTTTAAAATGACTTTCTAAATAATCAGGAACAGTGAGTGAGTTATATTTATCTGACTTCCGCTTAAATCGCTTAGCCATGAACTGCCAAGATACAGCTACACCCAGTACTTCACCCAGCACTACCCAGTATGCGGATAAGCCTGCTAAAGCTCCCATGCCGGTGAGACCTATGAGTAGCCAACCAGACTCGCCAGTAGCTCTAGCTGAGAAGGCTGTAGCCCAATAGCCTATTTTTTTACCTCCTACATAGTAGTCACTAATGTTTTTAACTCTTCTAGAAGCTACTATGCCTATTAGAAATAACACAAGAACATAAAGGGAGAGGGCTATTATTTTGGTTGTAAGTTCTTTGTTTTGAAGTATCTCTGTTAGCATATTAGCATTTTTAGGGTGATTTTATTCTTTTCCTTCCTCTAGAGCCTTAAAGAAGTTTAATATTTCTTCTTTACTATTCGTAGCATTTATAGTCACCAGTCTTACAAATTCGGTATCTCCGAATTTGCCGTAGCCTATCATGAGATCTCCATCTTCATACAGTTTTGTACAGAGATCTTTAGGGTCTATCCCCTTATAGTTGAAACAGATAGAAATAGAATCATCAAAACTATATAGTGTATAGTCAGGATGATTACGTACGTATTCTCTAGCGACATCTGCTAGGTAAAACTGATTATCTACTATCTCTTCTAAACCCTTATTTCCTAAAGATTTCCACAGCGTCCATAGCTTTAGAGCGTCATTTCTACGGCCACACTGTAAACTAGTTTTACCTAGGTCGTAATTATCTGCACCTGTTTGGTACAGGTATTCTGCCTGGTTAGAAAAGGATTCTACGAGTTGCTCTTTGTGCTTAGATACAAAAATAGAACTACTCAATGGTGTACCTAGCATCTTATGAGCATTGAAACTAAAGCTATCGCTGCGTTCTGCTCCTGCTACTAGGTGCTTATATTTTTCGCTAAATATCACAGCACCGCAGTACGCTCCATCTATATGTAGCCATACATTATACTTCTGGCATACATCTGCTATCGCATTCACATCGTCAAAAGCTCCTAGTACAGTAGTGCCGGCGGTGGCATTTACGTAAAAAGGAGTAAATCCATCTGCTACATCTTGTTCTATGCATCGGGCAAGATGAGTAGGGTCCATTTGCCCAGCTTGGTTGTTCTTTATGTACCTTATATTATTACGTCCTACACCTGCAAAGGCTGCATTTTTTGGCGTAGAATAATGAGAAGTAGCAGAAGTATACAATGTCATGCGTTGAGTTACACCATCGTATTTTGCTTTCTTATCTTTAGTATCTCGTGCCATCAAAAGTGCCATGAAGTTACTCATACTGCCACCTGGAGGCATAGTTCCATCTCCATCTGTATAGCCTACTAGTTTGCAGGTTTCCTGTATTATAGCTTTTTCGATACCCGCTTGCGGTCCTGCCACTTTGTAGGTATACATACTGTTATTTAGAATAACGGCAAGTAAATCCCCAATTACTGCTTTAGGTTGTCTGCCGCCAAATAGTTGGTTAAAGAATAGTTTGGAAGCGGTACGAGGAGTGTGCATTACTGCGTTTTCTACTACCTTTTTCCATTCCTCATCGTCCATTGGCTCATCGCTAAAACTGAGATCGAGGTCAGCTATTACGGTTTCTGTGGATAATGGAGAAACTACGGGTTCTTTTTTTTCGTTTTCAATCAGTTTGGTGACTAATTCATTGAAAAATTGTAATTCTGACTGCATTTGTGCGTCAAAGTTGATATAATATGCTTAATAACCAATGTTTGGTCTATGTTTATCCTTGACTCAAGATCAAGAATGTATATTTGCAGCAGAATATTATGTCTAAAGACACAATCAATCAAAAAATAATAAGTACGCTTGATGAAATGGTTCGATTACTTAAAAAAGGTGATTATGAGCCAGTAATTTCTCAATCAGAGCATATTACTTTTAGTTTAGATGAGATGTTGCCTTACATCTTTTGGGATAAGGATAGATATACAAGAAATTGTATAGCTAGGGACGAGTATTTTGAACTCGTACTTTTATGCTGGGAACAAGGTCAAAAGACAGCTATTCATTGCCATAATAAACAGGAGTGTTGGGTGAAAGTAGTATCGGGCAGTTTCTCTGAAGAGTTATATAGACTCAACGAAAACACCGGAGAAATGAAGTACATAACTACTGATATTTTATCTCAACACGAAGTGACGTCAGTAGAAGATGCAAGTGTTTTTCATAATTTAGCTAATATCAGTAATGGTAGAAGTATGAGTCTTCACTTGTACATGAAGCCAATAGAGGAATGTAGAATCTACGATAGAGAGACCTCTGAAATCAGAATGGTGTCATTATCTTATGATACTTTGGACGGTAAGCCTTACTAGTTAACGTGCCTTAAATCGGTACTTATGAATTGTCCCTCTGGAAATCAGAGAAATTAAACTTCTAGGAAAATTTGTTTTAAGATTTTTTGAATTCTAATTTTAGATGAAACCGATAATTGAGTATAAAAAATTATACGTTTCGAAATCAATACGGTCTTACATTTGTCTTATTATAAATCAATGAAATTCATACTAACACTTTCTCTTCTTTTTGCCTCTAATATATTATATGCACAGAAGACATACCCCGTAGGAGGCAAGCTAAAATATGCCGAAAGCAAAGAGCCTGTAGTAGGAGCTACCATCTTTATTTTAACAGCTGATAGCATTATTGCCGCCGGAGCAGTTTCTAATGGTAACGGAGAGTTTACCGTGGATCTAGATAGAGGAGAGTACATTATCAAGATAAACTATCTAGGACTACAGCCTTACTCTGAGCCGCTTCGTGTGTGGAGAGATGACTATCTAGGTACAATTCTCCTAAGTGAGAAAGCAACGGAACTAGAGGGTGTTAATATAAATAAGCAAGTACTTCAAGCTACCACACAAGGGGATACTACTACCTTTAATGCTAAGGCATATAAGACCAATCAAAATGCCAACGCAAAGGATTTATTGGAAAAAATGCCTGGGGTACAAGATGATAACGGAGAGCTAAAAGCTCAAGGTGAAAAAGTGCAGCAAGTGCTAGTAGACGGAAAGCAGTTTTTTGGTCAAGATCCTAAAACGGCACTCACTACACTGCCTGCAGAAGTAGTAGATAAGATACAAATATTTGATGATAAAAGTGAGCAGAGCAAAGCAAGTGGTGTGGATGACGGTACGCGAATAAAAACCATAAACATAGTGACCAAAATAAACATGCGAAATGGTGAGTTTGGTAAAGTGTATGCTGGCGGCGGAACCGATGACAGGTATACTGCAGGTAGTAATCTCAATGTGTTCAGAGGTGAGCAAAGACTCTCTATACTAGGTCAAGTGAATAATATCAATCAGCAAAACTTTGCTGCTGAAGACCTGCTAGGTGTAGTAGGAGATAATAGTGGCGGGGGTAGAGGAGGTCGCGGGGGTAGAGGTCCCGGAGGAGGTAGACCCTCGTTTCTGAGTGGATTTAGTGCTGGAGGTAGCTCTAGTGACTTTCAGGTGAGTAGTTCCGGTGGTATCACAGAGACCGTAGCAGGGGGAATCAACTATCAGGATGTGTGGGGCAAGAAGGTAGATGTAAGTAGTAGCTACTTTTATAATCAAGGGATAAATGAAACGGCTAATAACACTTTTCAGCAGTACTACCTCACGGGTAACGGACAACAGTATGACGAGAAGGATACAAGCATAAGCACGAATGTAAATCATAAGCTGAATGCTAAGTTAGTGTACAAAGTGAACCCCAAAATGTCCTTTTTTTATATCCCAAGTCTTACCATACAGCAAAATGATGGTAGGAGTACATTATTAGGAAATACAAGTCAAGAAGCGACTGTAGTGAACGCTCTTAGTCAAACATTTAGTAGTGATTTATATGCACTCAAAATGAGTAACGACTTGATGTTTAGATACAATGGAGAGAAAAGAGGTAGAAGTATTTTCGTGCAAGTGAAGAGTGATATAGACCGCACAGACGGAGATAATCAGCTGAATAGTATAACCACTGACAGCAGGAGTGTAGTAGATAACATAGACCAGGTAGGTAACTTAAACGAAAATACAGATGGAATAAAGACCAGTATAATGTTTAGTGAGCCGATAGGTGACAAAGGGCTTGGGAGTTTTGTGTCATATGACTTTAGCAATAGTATTAATGTTACCAATCAGGAAATATTTAGTGGTGTGATAATAGCTCCTGGAATAGATTCCCTTTCTTCTGTGTATAATAATGATTGGAACATCCATCAAGCGGGAATTGGTTTTAGAAAATTTGGCAGAAAAGGAGGTTTCGTAGCACGCCTGAAGTATGAGGTGGCATTATTAGATAACATGCAGGCAGTGCCAGAGAGAGAAAATGTAAATCAAACCTTCCAAAATATTTTGCCTTTTGCCCTTTATAGAGCTAGGCTCAAAAATAATGCTTCTTGGTTTACCATGTACCGCACCTACACTTCTAAGCCACAAGCAAACCAACTCACCACTACGGTAGATAATAGCAATACGCTTCAGCTGAATACGGGTAACTCCTCGCTTTCTCAGACCTATGGCCATTGGTTTATGAGCAAGTACAATGTAACCAATACCAAGAAAAATAGTATTTTTTATGCAATGATTAATGGAGGTATAGCAAGCAACTATATTGGACAAAGTACTTTTACCGCCACTTCTGATACAGTGTATAGAGGAGTAAGTATACCACGTGGAGGGCAACTATCTAGTCCTGTAAATCTAGATGGACAATACTCTGCCAATGCTTTTGTAACCTATGGTTTTCCGATAGCTAAGCTAAAGAGTAATCTGAACTTTAACGTGAATACAGGTGTCATTAACATTCCTTCGCTTATCAATGATGTGAAGTCTAATACATTCAATCAAAATTACGGATTGGGATTAGTACTAAGTAGTAATATCAGTGAGAAAATAGACTTCACTATCAGCACAGAGAGTTCCTATGTGCTGAGTAGCAACTCGCTGAATTCCTCCTTAGATAATCAGTATCTCGTACAGACGAGTAAGATAAAGTACGATTGGGTAATGCCACTTGGCTTGACATTTCGTACGCAACTACAGCATCAGGAATACTTTGGACTAAGCGACCTGCTCAATAGTAGAGTACTGCTATGGACTGCAGGCGTAGGCAAGCAACTCTTCAAAAACAAACGAGGGGAAGTACAGCTGAGTATGTATGACATACTAGGGCAAAATAATAACGTAGCTCAAAATTTCTACGATAGCTACTATGAGGAGACCAATAGCAATGTGCTTACTCGCTATGTGATGCTGTCCTTTTCCTATAACATTAGAAAATTTAGAGAGGGTAAGGATACTCCCGAAGAATAGTTGCTGTGCAACTTGGGTAACCTTTTATACTCCAGATAATTTCATCTTTGCACCTGTGAATTGGATTAAGAAAAACTGGAGTAATGTATTGTTTGTAGTGCTGATAGCACTACTTGTAATACCACAAACAAGCACGCCAATAAAAGCATTCGTTAGCGGATTGTTTGCTTTTAGCCCTTCCGTGCAGGATGTCGAAGATAGAGAAGTACTACAGTCGTATGACTGGCAATTGGTAGATATGAACGGGACGCAAGTGGATTTAAATACCTTTAGAGGAAAGAAAGTACTAGTAAATTTTTGGGCTACTTGGTGTCCGCCGTGTATAGCAGAGATACCTAGCTTGCAGGCTCTGTATGACGATTATAGCGGTAAGGTAGTATTCCTCTTCGTGACCAATGATGATAAAGCAACCGTAGAAAAATTTATAACAAAGCACGGATACACATTCCCCATCTACCATGAAGTGTCGCCTGCACCTGCAGAGCTACAAAGTAGTGCTCTTCCCACCACCTACCTTATCAATGAAAAAGGAGAGATACTCATAGACAAAACGGGAGCAGCCGATTGGAATAGTGAGCAGGTGAGGAGTTTGTTGGAGTGAGGATCTTAAGTTGTGTTTTCTTAGACTGACTTAAAAAGGGCAAAAATTTTGTCTTAATGATACGATAAAATTTAGTTCTGGTGGAGGCTATAAATTGCGGTACTGTTTTAGTTGCTACTAAATGCCCTATGAATCATAAACGATGTTACCCTCTTTTTAATTTTTATCATTTCACGAATTAGGGCTACTGTAAGTGTGTATGGTTAGTTGCGTGGTT
>DNBZ01000307.1 GCA_003484585.1 Bacteroidota bacterium
ATACCGTATCTATAAGTGGGTCTATATCTTCTATAATCTTTATAATTTGCTGTGCACTAGCCAGATATAGGTCATGGGTAAATCGTGTAGGTGCAGCTGGTAATATCTCAGATAAGATCTGCCAAGTCTCCCGTGTACGTTCGGCATCAGAAACTAAAATAAGCTCAGGGAGTATTCCGTAGTCTTTTATTTTTTGGACTATTTGAGGTGTATCTTTTCTCCCTCTATCATTTAGAGTTCGTTGGTGGTCCGTTTGGCCAGCATTAGACCAGTCAGACTTTGCGTGCCTCATAAGGATTACTCTTTTCATTTACGTGGCAGTGTATAGGCAAATATCAACCATCCTGTGATATAACTCAATCCGCCGATAGGTGCGAGCCTGGCAAATACATTTACTTCTATTCCAATCACATCTTTGAGTGCGTGCAATATCAAACTAGCAGAGAACAAAAGCATACCCAGGTAAAAAAAACGACTAGGGTAGGGATTATAACTCTCTTTCATATAATAGATAATCTGAACTATGAATAACCCTATAGCGTGAATAATTAAGTAACGAAGTCCAGTTTCATAAGTGGCTTTTTGGTCTGGTGAGAGTATATTTTCTAATCCATGAGCACCAAATGCACCTAATATGACATACAGAGCACATAACACAGCTGCTACCTTCATATGGGTAGTGATTTTACGACTTTTCATTCTATTTTTGTTCAAAATTAAGCAAATATGAAAAAATCACTCCTGTTTATAGTCTTAGTTTTGTTTTTAGGTTCATGTATTAAAGATATTACAGATACCATAGAAAAAGGTCAAAAGCTTAGTGGAATACAATGGAACCCTACTATAGCTGTACCTTTAGTTTATTCTAGATTAGGCCTACAAGATGTACTAAATGAAGTGCAAGATTTAGAATATATACGTGTAGAGGCTGATGGTAGTCTCACCCTAGTGTATGCAGATGAGTATGAATCTGAAATAGCAGAAAATCTACTAGCTCTTATTGATCAGTCGTATGGAGAAACCTTTACTTTAGATGCCTTGCAACTCAATACACTCAATACCTCTGGTACACTTGTGCTTACTTATAATAGAACATTAGGGTATTCATATGGGGCCAATGAGACAGATAAAATTTGGTATAAAGGAGGGACCTTGCCACTCAATATAAGCACCACACTAGAGCACGATGTAGCTTTTAAAATAACGATACCAGAGGCTAAGAATAATGGAACTTCTCTAAGTGAAACAGTTTCTGCCATATACACCACGGCTCCTAATACTGGTAGCTCTACTATTCCTCTCCAAGACCTGGAAATAGATTTTACTAAGACCCCTCAGACCTATTCAGAAATGGATGTAGAGTTAGAAATAACGATTACTAAGAAAGGAAGCAATAGTCTCAAGCCTACAGAGACAGTAACTTTTGATATGCAGCTTCTTAGTCAGAAGTTCAGTAAGATGACCGGCCTATTCGATGTATTAGATTTTTCTACTCCAGGAGATAGCTTCGATATTGGTTTTTTTGAAAATAGCCAGTCAGGTACATTTACGATAGCTGATCCGCGTATTAAATTTATACTAAAAAACAGTATTGGAATTCCCCTAGCGGCATCAATTACTCGTTTTGAAGGGACTAATACAAACAATAATAAGGTGAGTCTTAGTGGGCTGCCAGATCCATTGCCTATCCCTATTGTTCCTAATTCAGAAATGGGGACTACCCAAGTAGATTCGTTTGAACTGAATAAAAATACAAGTAATCTAGCTGACTATATCAATAATAGACCCGCTAGTAATTACTATAAAATAGATGTAAAAACTACCAATACGGGGAGTGATAGACATTTTTTACTAGATTCTTCTAAAGTCTCTGCCCGTCTGGAAATAGAGATACCACTAGAGGGTACAGCCAAAGATTTTGTTTTGGAATCTTCTCAGCCCTTTAGTCTAGAACTAGAGAATCCTGATCAGGTAAAAGAGATACTTGTTCGTTTATATACTGAAAATGGGTTTCCTGCAGATATTGCTACACAACTATATTTTGAAGATAGTGCAAGTAATACGGTGCTAGATTCATTGATTATGGGCGATATACTTATTCTTCCATCTGCCAATGTAGACGGAAACGGCAAGGTGAATATGATAAATCCTAAAACTACTGATATAGTGATGGGCACAACCAATGTATTGCGGATTACGGCTGCTAATAGAATTAGAATCAAAGCCTATTTCAATACACTAAAAGAAAGTGGAGGCAACCAACCCGATGTCAAGTTCTATGACTCCTATGATTTTTTACTTCAAATGGGAGTGCAAGCAGAAGTACTAATAGGTCAAGATTTATAGACTATGAGAAAATTATTTATAATAGTAGGATTTAGTGCTCTAGGTTATACGAGTATGGCACAGAGTAATATGACGCTATATAATATGGAACCTATTCCGCAGCGACTTAGCGTGAATCCTGCATTAGCACCAGATTGCAAATGGTATTTAGGTATGCCGGGGATCTCGTCTACAGATTTTAGCTTTGAGAGTAATGCTCTAGATTTCAAAAGTTTAAATAATGCTTTTATTCCTAAAGCGGGTACAGATTCGTTTGTCTTAGATATCACAAAGTTGAGTAGTATCTTAGATAAAGAGACCTACGTTAGTTTAGGTATTAACCAAGAATGGATCAATTTCGGTTTTAGAATAAATAAGAGCATGTTCACCTTTGGGGTTACCGAAAAGGTGAAAACCAGAATCGGCATCCCCAATGATCTTTTTAAAATTGCTTTCGAAGGCAATGGAGGAAGTAATTTGGGCTATAATTTTAATTTTAATATTGCTTTAGATGTTCTACATACACGAGAATATGCTTTAGGCTATAACAGAAGTATGCTCGATGATAAGCTTAAGATAGGCGGTAGATTAAAGTATGTGCAAGGTTTTAATGTGATAGATACCAAGAAAAATGACATCGTTTTCAGAACAGACCCTAATTCATTTGCTTATAAAGTAACAGCAGATATAGAGGTGAATAGCTCTTCTCCAGTGTTTGCAGATAGTGCCGCACGTAGCGATGTAGTCAAATTGATAACTACTCCAGGAGGGGAAGGTTTTGGGATAGATCTAGGAGCTAGTTATGACCTTACAGATAGAATAGTGCTAACCGCTAGTGTGGTAGATGTAGGCCGAATAAAATGGACTAATAATGTACGCAACATCAAATCTAAAAATCCTGGGGCTTCTTTTGAATATAGAGGAATAGATATACAGGAGTATACTGGTGACTCTACTTCTGGCGGAAGAGGTTTCGAAGCTTTGGCTGACACCTTGCTAGATGTTTTTGCTCTGGATACCTCTCACTCCAGTTTTTCTACTGGACTACTCGGAGAGTTTTATGTAGGAGGTAATTTTAAATTGAATGATAGACATAATTTAG
>DNBZ01000218.1:0-1016 GCA_003484585.1 Bacteroidota bacterium
GTTTTTGCCTTCTTTAGCTCTAAGATAAAAAATACCGCTAAGCAGTGCTGAGATTAAAGAGAGTACTACAAAGAATTTTCCTAGGTTACCTATAAAAAGGTGTTCACCTACGTAAGTTATGGTTTCCATATTGAGTTAAAGGACTACTGTGCTTGGTGCCTTACCAGCTTTATTATTTTGTTCGTCTTTGTATTTAGACGGGCACTTAGGTATTACTTTAGTGGCAAGGAAGTGATCATCTTTGGCTATGCCATACATGCTTACGCTCTCTGCTCGTTCAAAATCTTGTTGCTTTGGCTCGTGAGACACTACTTTACGCACGGTTCCTGCTTTGTCCTTTAGATAAAAAGCAAAATAGTTTGGGTCTTTAATAGGATCATACTCAAATGGTTTATCCTTTACCAAAAACCCAGTAATGTGATATGTATCTCCTGCATTAGCCTCTGCCAATTCAAAAGTAGCACTCTCTTCTGCTCCAGAATAGGTGCTCATAATAGCAGCTATACCTACAGCTAGTATTAATAACAATGCGATAACGCTAGGCTTCATTTCTTTCTTTTTCTAATTGTGTTATTTTTTTGTCCAACCTTACTAGATAGAACGTAAGAAGCAGAAAAATGATTACTAAAATAGCAACAACTACGTAAATTTTTCCGCTTTGGTAAAAGAAATCATCTACCGGAGTTTGTGCCATAGCCGAAAGGCTGGCAAGCATTACTATCCAACTATATTTCCTCATCATTTCTTTTTATTTCTGTTAATCTATATTTTAATGTGGCTATCCACACACCGAGCAATATCCAACCTAGACCCGCTAGATAAAAGACCTTACGTAGGTCATTGTCTAAATCTAATGTGCTAAAACCGATGGTATCACCACTTGCAGGATGTAGACTCGTTTCGGCCATACGTGGATATATGATAATAAGTACAATGAAAATGGGAAAGGCAAACAGATTATACACCGCAGAAAATTTTCCGCGTTGGTTTTCATCCTCTATACTCCCTCTTAATAT
>DNBZ01000218.1:1143-6719 GCA_003484585.1 Bacteroidota bacterium
AGCATACTCACTTTTACAAAACTACTAGACATGCTATCTAGTCGCATATCACCAGTACGTAAAAACTTAATACCGTAGATGTAAGACACCACAAGTAAGGTAATCATGGTAAACCACATCGGCACGTGAAAGTGCAGATTTCTAATCGTTTTAGCTAATATGCCAATATCATCTGGGGCGGGCATAAGAAAGCCGCCTATGATACCATAGCAAATGCAGATAACTGCGAGTATTTTCCACCACGTATTTCTCATTGCTTTTACTGCTAGCAAAGGTAGTTTTTTATACGATAAGGGTAATGAGCCTTGTCAGAATTTTGAATGATTCGAGATAGCGAATTGCTGAGAAAGTAAAATTCGCTTAAAAGGCATTAAAACTGCTTAAATATATAACAGGGAACTAATGAAAAATATAACTTGATGTTTTGAGGTAAGTTAACTTAAAATAGTGTGCCGCTTCTTTACTAGACCTGACACACCCTCTTGTAAGGGGTGTGTAAAATACTCAACAACTCCCCCCCTTCCCTTGCTTAAAAAGCAAACAATACATCTCTGTTAGAAACCAAGTACTTTGCTCAAGTTCCTAACCAAACTTCCCGTCTTTCTTATCTTGTAAAAACTGCTTACGACGTAACATTATATATCTAGCTGTAGCAAACAACGCCAACATACAGAATAAGTAACCCGTTGTTGTATTAGCCCCAGGGGTAGTAAATGTCAAATAGGCTTCGAATAGAGACACCGCTCCTATCAGCAACCAGATAATTTGTAATATGCGTGGTAATTTTTTCACTTTACAAGTATAGAATAAATGAATGATTGAATAATAAAATCTAAGAAAAAGACTAAGGAAGTTATTCTACTCCTCTGTATCTATCTCCTCGTCCAGATACACTATACCCGTTACTTTTTTAAACTTATAGTTGAGAAACGACTCATCACTCTCAAAACCTTCAGCTTTGATTATTTTTTCGTTTCGGATTCGCACTCGCACTGGTCGATCAGAAGTTACAGTTCGTTTTTTCTTATCCCAGATAAGCTCATCTGTGGTGATTTCTTCATCATTTCTATTGAGCACTACTACGCTATCTCGTATTTCTATACGATCGTCTTTTTCGTAATGCATAGCATACTTCGCATCTAGCACACTAGAGGTATCACCTATTCCATCAAAGAATACAGCATGCACACCTTCAGGCATTTCTAGCCGTGGATTTCCCTTATCTGGGAATCGTTTCATAAGCGGAGCAGCTATAGTAGCTCGCAGTATGGCTGAGTCGGTATAGGTGATAGTCACATCTTGTGCTATTTCTACTGTGAGACTATCTCGTATGGCATTACGCTCAGACATATCTGCTATCTCAGAAGAGTCATTACCGCACGAAAATAAAAAAGCGGCCATACTGAGTATAGCCGCTTTTTGTATATTTTGTATCCAGTTCATTACTGTTGGATTGTCAAATTTGCTTATCCGCCTACTCTTACTGTGGTAGACTCGCCTATCCAACAACCTACTCTGTAAGGATCCCCAGCGTTTATTCCTTTAAAGAAAGCTTCTTCCTTGTTTGGAAAGTATGCTGCATATTTATTTATTTTACCCTGAGCATCTTCAGCTACACTTCCGTCTACGCTCTTTGCTTTAGCATATTTATCTACAGCTACTAGATATACTCCTCCTCTACCTAGGTCACCTGTACCACAACTAGTTGCACTGGCAGCATAGGCATCACCTATTAGAATATATGCTTCACCACTGTTTGGGTTTATAGCAAGGGCTTTCCTAGCATAATCTCTCACAGTAGCATACTGACCGTTGTTCTTTGCTGTCTTAGCTAGTTTTATCCAAATGTCATACTTCGCATTATCATCTGGAGCTAAGTCCGCAGCTTTGGTATAATAAATTACTGCTTTAGCATCGTCCCCTTGCTTGCCAAATGCTTTGGCTAGAGAAAGGGCTGCATCACTGGTTGGCTCTAGACCAAACAATACTTCAGAACATTTCAAGTAAAATGGTTTGCTTTCGCATCCACCTCTATCGAGCAACTTTACTGTAGATTTCAACCAAGCTACATTCCCTTTATTTGCAGCATATGCTGGCTCTTTCAGATCTCTAAGTCTGTCACAGTCTAGGTATGGCTTCATCATACCTATAATACCATCCTGAGTTTTCACCCATTTTAAACCTTTAGCAGAGTCCTTGGCACTAAGTCCAGGAGCTGTATACTTGGCTATGTTAGCATCTATAATAGGTGTTACCATATCTAATATCATAAACAAGCTATCCATAGAAAGCTTCTCTTTTTTCAACTCTTTAATACCCGCATAGATATAATCTTGAGGAATATCGTAAGCAGTATTATCACCTTGCAATGTAATAGACTTATTAAAGACTTCTAAAGCTTCAGCTCTGCGTGCTGGAGCTAACTTAGCCATGTCATCCGCTTTTTTACCTAGCACATACCCTTCGTTTCCAAAGAACGCTATTCGCATATCATGTACCATAAGAAGTGTATCTACTAAACCGCTAAATCTCGGTTTGTACTCCCCTACTCGTAACACTTTTTTGATAATGTATGGCCCACTGAAAGTAATACGCTTCTGAATACACGGGGCATTCTCTATGAGGTATTTCCAATAAGGAAAAGACTCTACATATTTTTTCTCTTGATAGTATTGATTAAACAAAGACAGTTGTTTAGCAGTTTCTACACTGTCTTTTCCCCACTTGTTATCACAGGCAGAGTTATCTATTCTATCTTCCTCCTTGCTATCGCTATCTTCATCTTGTGCGAATGCTGTGATTCCCACAAATGCCATTAGCATAAATAATAAATACTTCTTCATCTTATTCCTTTTTATCGATATTTCCTTTTTGTAAACCATTTGTCGTTTAAATTTAATCCTAATCTTATGTTTAAATACTCTTCTTGTATGAGTCCATTAGTTGTTTGCCCCCGCTTCACGTACTCGGCTGTAATATTTATCATACTTACTACCGCTACTTTCTCTTCTTCTAATCTAACAGATTTTACAATCGGTAAACCTAATCCAAAACTAATGCCAAGTTCTTGAATAGGCTTAGTATCAAAGTTGTAATACAGATTTTCGAACCTGAATCCTGCACTGTATCTCACCTTCTTAAAGAAGCCGCCAGCTACATCATATGATGGCTTTGGCACTATAGTAAAACCTGCACTATATCTTGTATTATTAAAATATTTAGTATTCCCTCCAGAAGAAATACTGGACCATAAATTTTGTTCTATCTCTGCAGACACGCTCCATTGCTTGCCTTTACTAAGGGTATAACCTAAGGTAAAACCTGCAGGTTTGGTCAAAGTGTCTTTGAGGTTATTTCTGATCATTAGAGAGTCTATGAAACCATCATTTCCTTGCTCAAATTGAGTTCCAAAAAACGACTGGCTATATCTGTAGCCATTTCCTCTAAGACTAGATTTGGTGTGAAACGCCCCACCAAAAGTATGCTTGAGCACACCTGCTTTTTCTTTATTAGAACGTATAGTATCGTAGACAGCATATTGCACACCTAAGTCTAAATCTACTCCTCTGTAGGCATAGTAGGTCTCGTCACTATAGCTGAATACGTTATTAGTGAGCGGGTAGATCTTAGCTTTCAAATTTTGAATATTGCCAAAATTATAATTTACGTTAGCTCCTACATTCAAGTTTTTTATTATTTCTATGCCGTAACCCACATACACCCTGTTTATTCCTCCGTCTCCTTTATAGAAACTATAATTTACAGGAGTGTCAGCATTCTCAGTATTTTTAATCTCGTAGCCTATATCACTATATTGACCTGTACCAAAGCTGGCTGCCATTTTCTTTTTGGTCTCAAAGGGGAAAGCCATTGCAAAATGCGTGAAGTTGCCTGAGCGTGTTTCAGCAGATAGGCTTGCATTAGACAAAGTACCAAGGCTCATATTAGCTCCTACATCAAAAACCGTAAATCGCAGACTAGCAAAACTTGCTGGATTTGCTGGGTTGAAAGAATTATCACTTTGCTGTGAGATCGTAGCTCCGCCCATAGCCGTATGCTGGGCAAAACCTCTGTATTTTAATTCTCCAAGTCCGGTAAGACTATAGGGGGAACTTGTACCTGTTTGTGCAACAGACGAAATCGAGACTAACATCAGTAATGTGGCCCAACAATTTTTATTTTTTAGCATTATACTGTATTATGTAATTTAGTCCTTCGAGCACCAATTTTTGACGTGCGAATATCTTATTTTTAACTTCTTTACCAAAATGTATGTTTTCACTACTGCAATCAACGATTTGCAGGTCTTCATGTACTGTATTCATTTGACTAACGTACCCATTTATCTCATAAATGATTCCTTGGCACACACCTATCTGCATAGACTCTTTGGTACTCTTACCTGGGAAAGAAACATTATAATCCAAATTAACCAAAGGTAGACCCGCAGTAAACTCATCCATAGCCCTGAAACGCATCTGCACTCCTGGAGAAATAAGCCCACCTCGAAAAGTATTATCTGCCAATAAATCAATAGTAAGGCAAGTGCCTAAATCTAGAATAAGCCAAGATACATCCTTTTGGAGTGCATATGCACCTACTGCTGCCGCTATTCTATCTCTGCCAAGAGTATCTGGAGTTTTGTAATCTATCTGTATGGGTAATTCTGTAGTGTGATCTAGATAATCTGAATCTTGGAGCAAGTCTTCTAATCCTGGATTACTCCCTGTTTTAGAGACAAGAACTCTAGGCGAGTGCATGCTAACCCACTCTTTAAATAGCTCAGCGGTAAATGGTTTTATATACGCCATTTCTTTCCCGCCACTATACAAAGCAGCTTTAGTAGTGGTGTTACCTATATCTATGCAAAGATTTACAGTATCCATTTTACTTTATGATGCTCTAGTTCTATTTGATTCTCGTTTAGTAGTACAGCCAAATTCCCATTGGCCAAAACTGCTTTAATCTTGTATTCCATCATACGTCCATCTTGCTCAAAGGTTACAGGTTCATTCTTTTTAAAAAGCAACTCATTGACGCTTAGAAGAAGTTTACTTAAATCTTGCTTGAGATAGTAATAGAAAGTATCGTATAACTGATGTAGCACTTGAGTGGTATCCCAAGTCTTGGTTGTTTTCAAAGCCATAGAAGTGGCATTAAAACTAGCAAACTGAACCTGGTTTACATTTAGCCCAATACCTACAACTGCATTTTTCACTTCATTGGCAGTCAAACTATTTTCTATAAGTATTCCTGCTATTTTTTTATCGGCCACATACACATCATTCGGCCATTTTATAGCTACATGAGCTATACCTGCGTTCTGCAAACAGTCTACTACGGCTAGTGCTGCAACGTAATTAAGCTTAGATAAATCATTAAAACCTCCAGGTTTGTTGACTAAAAAACTCGCAAGAATATTGTCGTAAGGCTTTGATTCCCAGACTTTTTCTCGCTGTCCTTTCCCATGCGATTGCACTGCGGCAGTCACACAATATGGAGACACCAAACCTTGCTTACGTACTTTTTCTTTAAGATACGTATTGGTAGATTCTACTTCGTTTAAAAATTCTATG
>DNBZ01000105.1 GCA_003484585.1 Bacteroidota bacterium
TGATGTCCCAGAACCATCACCAGTAGTTAATTTCATAGGGGGTGCTGAATATGTAGACGAAGACGTTAGTCTTGCTGCTAACTCTACCTTTACTATGGGTATTACGGCTAGTCACCAGAGCAATATCAAGTCAATCAAAATTACTAGAGCAATTAGCGGAAATGTAGCTATTGAGCTTTTAGATTCTAGTGTGAATGATAAAGTAATCACAGATTTTTTCTTTACTATAACTACTCAAAATTCAGCAGGTTCTGAGGTTTACTCTTTCATAGTTTCAGACAAAGATGGCAACAGCACTACAAAGTCTCTTACTGTAACTAACCTTGGAGATCCAGGGAAAAAACTAGTTGAGTTTTTAGTAGATAATGACGCTGAAACATTCAAAGTGTGGAATTTTAGAGGACCTAACTCTGGAGCTTATGGTATCTCTTTCGGAGATAACTTAAATGTTTCTGAGGGAAATGATCTAAAAGACATTCAAGATTCTACAACTCTAAATGAAATTTCATCTTGGCCAGCTAGATGGACTTCTAGAAACGGTTCAATGTTTAGAAAAGTTACCACTTCTTCTTGGGCTAGTATTACAAATGATGCTGAGCTTTTAGCTGCTTGGGATGCTTCAGGTACTTCTGAGACTACTGTAAACATCGTTAATGGAGATCTTTATATTCTTGACTTAGGAAATGGCGGAGCATTTGCACTTGTAGAAATCACTGATGTGGTAACCACTGCAAATGATAACAAAGACTACGTTCAATTCAGATATAAGAAACAACAATAAGCAGGTTACTACGTAACTTGTTTACTAATAATATTAAAAAAGGTCGGTGCATTGCACCGACCTTTTTACGTTTGTAAACGTTATATAAAAAAGAATGAAGACAATAGGAGTCTATACGAGTGGGGGAGATGCCCCAGGCATGAATGCTGCGGTAAGAGCAGTAGTGCGTACCGCCATATATCATGGTCTGAAGGTTAAAGGGATCAAAAGAGGTTATGAAGGAATGATTCATAATGAGATCATAAATCTAGATAGACAATCCGTGGCCAACATCATACAGCGTGGAGGTACATTTCTCAAGACAGCACGTAGTGCAGATTTTATGACGCCAGCAGGGAGAAAGAGAGCCTACAATAACCTAAAAAAACACGACATAGATGCGTTAGTATGCATTGGCGGCAATGGATCATATGCAGGAGCTAAAGTGTTAAACGAAGAGTTTGGGATACCGTGTATCGGTCTGCCAGGTACTATAGATAATGACTTGTATGGCACGGACTATACTATAGGGTATGACACTGCTATCAATACAGCACTAGACTCCATAGATAGGATACGAGATACTGCTCACAGTCATGAGCGAGTATTTATAGTAGAGGTAATGGGCAGAGATAGCGGGTTCATAGCATTAGATGTAGCTATAGCTGGAGGTGCGGAAGGAGCTCTCATACCAGAAGATCAAGCCGACTGGGATAAGGTGTTAAAGCATTTTAACAGACCAGGTAAACGGAAGAAGTCATTTAGTATCATTATAGTAGCAGAAGGCGATGAACAAGGAGGAGCACTAGTGCTTGAGAAGAAGCTTACAGAGCTTTATCCCGATTTAAAGATACGAAGTACTATTCTAGGCCACGTGCAGCGTGGAGGTAGCCCAAGTGCTAGAGATAGGATATTGGCTTCTAGACTAGGTTCTGAAGCTGTGAAAGCATTGCTAGATGGCAAAACATCTGTCACTGTAGGTATAGTAAGTGATAAGGTTAATTATACTCCATTTGAGCTAGCCATAAATGGTAAGAAATCAGTGGATCCTGAATTGATTGAATTGGCAGAGATATTGGCTATATAAAAAATACGCTCGTAGTACTGCGGTCCTATTCATAAAAAAAGTCCAAATGAATATTCATTTGGACTTTTTTTATATGTATGTTTTGAGTCTACACGTCTATACGAGCATACTTTGCATTTGCTTCTATAAATGCTCTACGTGGTGGCACTTCGTCACCCATAAGCATAGAGAATACTCTGTCTGCTTCTGCAGCATTGTCTAGCGTTACTAGCTTAAGCGTACGTCTTTCTGGATCCATAGTAGTTTCCCAAAGTTGCTCAGCATTCATCTCTCCTAGACCTTTGTATCGTTGTAGCTTCACACTGTCAGGATTATCTCCTCCCATATCCGCTACTAGTATATCTCTTTCCTTATCACTCCAGCAGTATTCTACTTTGCTTCCTTTTTTCACTTGATAGAGTGGCGGAGTAGCTATGTATAGATACCCTTGCTCTATTAGTGCTTTCATATATCTAAACACTAACGTTAGAATAAGTGTACGTATGTGACTACCATCCACGTCCGCATCCGTCATAATTACTATTTTATGATAACGAAGCTTAGTAGTGTTGAGCTCGCGAGCATCTTCTTCTGTACCTATAGTTACACCTAGAGCGGTGAACATATTTTTTATCTCCTCATTATCGTAGATTCTATGCTCTAGTGCTTTTTCTACGTTCAGAATTTTACCACGTAGTGGAAGTATAGCTTG
>DNBZ01000066.1 GCA_003484585.1 Bacteroidota bacterium
CCACCGTCGTATAATGGCTATAAAATAAAGGCACATTACGGAGGACCAGCCATACAGCAAGAGATAGATGCCGTAGAAGCTCTGATACCTGATACATATGCTATAGACATTATCCCAATGGCCCAATTACTTGAAAATAAGCTTGTACATATCATAGATATGGAACAAGAATATATAGATCACGTAGAAGCCAATTTCGATATAGAGGGAATACGAAACAGTGGTATAAAACTGGGCTATGACGCTATGTATGGTTCAGGTATGAATGTAGTACGCAGACTGTTTCCTGAGGCTACATTACTACACGCAGACTACAATCCTAGTTTTATGGGGCAGGCTCCAGAGCCTATAGCTCGAAATCTTAAACCATTTGCGGAGCTTATAAAAAACAGTGACATAGCTTGTGGACTAGCTACAGACGGAGATGCAGACAGAATAGGATTATTTAACGCAAAAGGAGAATTTGTAGACTCGCACCACATTATACTATTACTCATACGCTACCTTGTGGAGCATAAAGGAGTAAAAGGAAATGTATATACTAGCTTTAGCTGTACTTCTAAAATTAAAAACCTATGTGATCACTATGGTATAGAAAATCACGTAACCAAGATTGGGTTCAAATATATCTGCAAGGAGATGATAGAAAACCAAAGCCTACTAGGTGGTGAAGAAAGTGGAGGAATAGCCGTAAGTACACACATTCCTGAGCGTGATGGTATCTGGATGGGACTAATCATATGGGAGTATATGGCTAAGACAGGTAAAAGTTTGGATGAGTTAATACAAGAGATTTATGATATGATTGGCTCATTTGCTATGGATAGATATGATCTGCGTATGCCTGAAGAACAAAAACTATCTATCATAGAAAAATGTAAAGTAGCCGAATACAAAAGTTTTGGTGAATATACTGTAAGTGGCACAGAAACCATAGACGGGTACAAGTTCATACTAAGTGACGATAGTTGGGTCATGATACGTCCAAGTGGTACAGAACCATTGCTGCGTGTATATGCTCAAGCAGCTACTGCAGAAGACACCATAGCTATACTAGATGCTACTAAGGCTACCATATTGGCATAGACATCTATTCGCTTGGCTCCTAGTGTGCTCTGCAATTTTGTGCCAAGCACAAGATAGTACACAGGTAAATTATAAACTTCGTAAAAAAGTAGTCATAGGAGGAAATGCAATAGCATATTCTGCTACTATGACTGGTCTATATGCCCTTTGGTACAAAGACTACCCATTAGAGAAATTTCACTTCTTTAATGACAACAAAGACTGGCAACAGATGGATAAAGTAGGTCACGCATTCTCCTGCTACTACGAAGGTGTAGCAGGCATAGAAATGATGAAGTGGGCTGGATACAATAAGAAACAATACTCGCTAATTGGCGGATCCTATGGATTTCTCATTCAGACAAGTGTAGAAGTCTTAGACGGGTTCTCCGCAGGCTGGGGAGCCAGCATGGGTGATGTAGCAGCTAACACCTTTGGAGCATCATTAGGCATAACACAGAGTCTAGTTTGGGACGAGCAACGCATATGGATGAAATATTCGTATTCCGCATCTCGATATGCCCAAGTAAGACCGAATGTGCTAGGAAGTAACCTAGCTGAGCGTATACTAAAGGATTACAATGGTCAGACCTATTGGCTCAGTGCCAATGTGAATTCCTTCCTAAAAGAAGATACCAAATGGCCTAAGTGGCTCAATATAGCTGCAGGATATGGAGCTGATGGTATGGTAGGCGGTTTTGACAATACGTATACCAGTGAAGGTATATATTATGATAAAACCGCTACATATAAACGTGCTCGTCAGTTTTATCTATCTCCAGACATAGATCTCACACGTATACCGGTGAAGAAAAAAGGATTGAAGACTTTGCTCATTATGGCAAACTGTATTAAGTTCCCTATGCCTACGCTAGAGTACCATAGTGATGATGGTATGAAAGCACACTGGCTTCACTTTTGACCAAGAGATCCTATATAATTTTAGCTGGCAACAAATTTTCCTTTCTATGGACTTCATTCAGCACAAAGTATAATTCTTAAGAGCAAACGAGGACGGTAGGAATGCCTTATTTCCTGCTTTTTTCTATTTGTCATCAGAGTCCCTTGCAGGGGACCACAGAGAAGTTAAATCCTATATAATTTTTAGTGCTCGCAGCAAATTTTCCTTTCTTTGGGCTTCAGCCCGAAGCTTATATCTGCAGAGCAAATGGCTTTAGCCTAACAATATTAGATCCTCTCTAATACCTCCTTAAATCATTACTATTTTTTTCACGATCTTCAAACATCATGGAATAACGTCTCCACGTGCCTTTTTCAAATTTCATATAATCATACGTGCCATCTGGTACGTAGTTTTCATACATCCCTTTCATCATAGGATTTATAGGAACCAAATTAGCAAATATGATAGCTTGTTCCTCTTTATCATACCGCATAGTCATGGCCGCCCGATCATTGAAATCGAAAATTATCCTAGCCTGCAAATCTCCTTCAAAATTAAAAATCTCCTCTCCAAATTTGGGTTTTCCTTCTTCATCAAACCAGAGAACATCTATAATTTTTCTATTGGTTTTAGAGTCTTGTCCATCCCAACCAAAAGTGATATAGTAATCTTTCTTTTTCCACTTGTAATGGTGTACTTGATAGATTAAGGCACCCATCCAGTGTCTATTATCAAACTCGGCATAGTGCACGTCTCTATTATAGTCTGAGCTATCATACAGTCCGAATAGCTCTAGGCTGTCGGAGTTATTCATCTGAATAGCACCGAAGTACATATACTTACCACTATCTAGTAGTAGATTCCATGTAAAAACCCTAAATTTATCATCTTCTGACCGTATAGCCGAAACCGTTTTTATGGTCTTAAAATCATAATCAAAGGAATTGGGAATACTTAGGGCTTTCTTCAGTGTCTGTATGTAGTAATAGCAGCTAGTGATTCGCTCTACTTTATCCTTCGAGTTTATGATATTGTAACTGAGTCCTTCGAGTTGGTACTCATAGTTACGAATAGAGTCTATGTAGGTAGAGTCGCCCGGTTTTACTTTAGCCCTTTGCCCAAAAGTAATAAGGCACAAAAATGATAAGGTGATAACTATGAATTCTCTCATACTGTCTATAACTTAATAAATATCAATTTTCGTGCCTTATGAATAAATGGATATTGAAATCCTAGATATTTTTAATAACCATGGCACTAGCACCACCGCCACCGTTGCATATAGCAGCCGCTCCTATCTTGCCTCCATTTTGCTTTAGTACATGGATAAGAGTGACTAGTATTCTAGCCCCAGATGCACCTAATGGATGTCCCAGTGCTACTGCTCCCCCATTTATATTCACCTTGCTCGCATCTAAACCTAGTAATTTATTATTAACCAAGGCTACTACAGAAAATGCCTCATTAAGTTCAAATGCATCTACATCTGCAATAGTACATCCCGCTCTTTCTAGAGCTATAGGCATAGCCTTGGCTGGTGCTGTAGTAAAAAACTCTGGCTCGTGTGCTGCATCTGCAAAAGATACCACTTCTGCTATAGGAGTAAGCCCTAGTTCCTTTACTTTATCTTCACTTACTAGTATAATACACGCAGCACCGTCATTTATTGTACTTGCATTTGCAGCAGTTACAGTTCCATCTTTTTCAAAAACGGGTCTTAGACCTGAAATTTTTTCGAACATAACGTTCTTGTATTCCTCGTCTTCATCCATTAGTATAGGATCTCCTTTACGCTGAGGTATAGGCACAGCTACTATTTCATCTTTAAACTTACCAGAAGCAACAGAAGCTGCAGCTGTTTTATAGGAATTTATAGCAAACTCATCTTGCTGCTCTCTAGTGATACCGTGCACTTTTGCAGTGTTATCTGCTGCACTACCCATCATATACTCATTATATACGTCTCTAAGGCCGTCGTGAGCTAAACCATCTATAGCAGTAAAGTTACCATACTTATATCCGTTTCGTGAACCGGGTAAATAATGTGGGACTTGGCTCATGTTTTCCATTCCGCCTGTCACTACCATATCGTTATGCCCTAGCATAATACTAGATGCACCTAGAGCTACAGATTTCATACCACTAGCACACACCTTATTTACAGTAGTACAAGGTGTAGTATTTGGCAATCCAGCAAATATTGCTGCTTGTCTGGCTGGAGCTTGGCCCAAACCTGCTTGTAATACATTACCAAAATATACTTCGTCTATATCCGTAGGTTTTACTCCTGCTTTAGCTAATGCCCCTTTAATGGCTATGGCTCCTAGATTAGGTGCTGATATACCGCTTAATTTTCCATTGAAGCTACCCATAGGGGTACGCACAGCTGATACTATAAATACTCGTTTCATTGCGAGCAAAAGTAGTAGATTTTGGCTACTTAGTTGTAGTCTATACTCCTTAAAATATTTGTTGTTTGAATCCTAGGCGAAGACCAGTAGAATACTGATTCTGATCTACAGCATATGGTCTTTTGAAAGTGGAAGTGATATTGTACTTAAAAGTTGGATTTACAAAAAGCTCCAACCTCTCACCAAAGTACTGAGACAGTGTAACCCCAGTGATAGTGCCAACTCCATAGGTATTAAATATTTCTTTGTCACTATTGCACCAGTAGTGGTAATCCGTATTAAAATCAAAAGCTAACGCATTAACCTTACTCAACTTTTTAAAATTTACACCTGCGTCAAAGGACAATTTAGATTTATTAAATTTAGCAACATCAATGCTCACACCCAAAGGTATTTCTATGTAAGAATACTTATTTGTAAATGGGATATTACCATTTGAATTTTCTGAAGAATACAATTCATACATAGGTTTATTCCCCATAAAGGATGCATTTTCATAATTAGGATTCTCTGTATCTACAGGTCTTACTTGAATTTGCTCACCGTAGTGAGCGTAGTGCAAGCCGGTAAAAATGGTAATTTTAGAATTTATTCTTCTGCCAATATCAAATCCGAAGGAGTAAGATGTGATAGCCTTATCTGTTTTATTTCTAGAGTCTTCTGTCAATCCAAATGTATATCTATAGTTACCATCTACAGCTACTCCATTTACATAGGCAGGATCATAACTAAACGTACGATAACTGAGAGTAGGTGCAAAACTTACACCGATATACCACTTACCCTGCTTGGGAACCATATTAGGATTTATCAGGTATTCCTTATCTAGTCTATTCAGATATTTTAGCAATTGCTTACTCTGCAACACTGAGAATATATCTACTTGCTCTATGATAGACAGATCAAATAAATCAAACGTATTAGCATACTTTGCTTGTTTCTCTACCTTGTCCGTATTTGCCAGTTGAGCTGGTTTAGAGATAATGTTAGAGAATACTAATGACTTAATATCTTCTAGGTTGCTAGCGTCTATGTCATCCACTGCTAAATCTGAAGCAGTCACTCTATCGAAAATAGTAAGGACGTTCGGGTCATTCTGAGGCACACTATTTTCTGAGGTTTGCCAGAGCTTCCCAATATTAAAATCTAAATCGCTAAAACTCTTTCCAGTGATGAGGCTATAGGTTTGAAAACCGAGCAAAGTAAGACCACAAAGAACCGCAGGCACTATAGCAAAAGTGGCTAACCCTGATCTTGACTTAATCTTTTCTTTTATGTTATTGAGTTCTGTACCCACCTAGATTTTCCTGAGAATGAAACAAAGCTACCATTATTATGCAGCTTTTATTAAGGCTGTCTTGGCTTTTACACAAACATGAGACACTCCTATTTAAGGTTGCAAACGTTGAGTCTGCCAAGAGTCTCCTATTTTGGTATATAGAATCCTGTCATGCAGCCTACTTTCTCTGCCTTGCCAAAATTCAATTTCATACGGATGTACTACATACCCTCCCCAGTGCAACGGCTTAGTAACCTCACTATCCATAAATTTAGTTCCGATTTCATCTAACTGTTTCTGCAAGTCTTCTCTCGAGTTTATAGGATCACTCTGCTCAGAAGCCCAAGCACCGAGTTGACTAGCTCTAGGTCTACTAGAAAAATACTTTGCAGATTTTTCTTCTGTTTGTTTAGTAGCTCTGCCACGGATAATTATTTGCCTTTCTAGGTGTACCCACGGAAAAAGTAAGGTGCAATGATCATTTGCGAGTAGTTGCTTCCCCTTATGACTTTCGTAGTTTGAATAAAATAGAAATGAAGAATCCTCCAATCCTTTAAGTAATACTATTCTAGAATCTACTCGGTCTCCATCTTGAGTAGACAGCACCATAGCATTGGGTTCTTTTATAGCCTCGCTTTCACTCGCTTGAGTAAACCAAGTATGGAATAGTCCAAAGGGACTTTCGGGCAAACTACTCTCTAGAAGTTCGCCTTGGGTATAGTTTTTTCTTAGATCTTTCACTCTATCTTCTAAATGGCATTTTTCCTTTACCCATTCCCTTACCACTGTTCATCTGCTTCATCATCTTACGCATTTCATCAAACTGTTTTACTAGTTTGTTTACTTCTGTAGTAGATGTTCCACTTCCTTTTGCAATACGCTGCTTACGACTACCATCTAGCATCTCTGGGTTTTGACGCTCAGCAAGTGTCATACTATGAATTATAGCTTCTATTCCTGTAAAGCTATCGTCGTCTATATCTATATCTTTTACTGCTTTACCTACTCCGGGTATCATACTCATTAAGTCTTTGATGTTACCCATCTTCTTAATTTGATTGAGCTGCTTAAGGAAATCGTCAAAATCAAACTGATTTTTACGCATTTTCTTTTGCAATCTAGCAGCCTCTTCTTGGTCTAATGTGCTTTGTGCTCGCTCCACGAACGAAACAATATCACCCATACCTAGTATTCTGCTAGCCATTCGATCTGGATGGAACACATCTAATGCATCCATCTTTTCGCCTGTACTCACAAATTTTATAGGCTTATTTACTATTGTTTTAATAGATAACGCAGCTCCACCTCTAGTATCACCGTCTAACTTGGTAAGTACTACACCATCAAAATCTAGTCTATCATTAAATGCCTTGGCCGTATTTACTGCATCTTGACCAGTCATAGAATCTACTACAAAAAGAATCTCATTTGGATTCAATTCTGATTTAAGTTGACCTATCTCCGCCATCATCGCTTCGTCCACACTCAGTCTACCAGCAGTATCTATAATTACTACATTATGAGAATTAGCTTTGGCGTGTGCTACTGCGTCTTTAGCTATCTGCACAGGGTTTTTCACCTCTTCTTGTGCAAATACGTTTACTCCTACTTGTTCTCCTAGTACTTTTATTTGATTAATAGCAGCAGGTCTATATACGTCACAAGCTACTAATAAGGGATTTCTTCCTTTAGACTTGAGGTGCATAGCTAACTTACCAGAGAAGGTAGTTTTACCAGAACCTTGCAAACCAG
>DNBZ01000117.1 GCA_003484585.1 Bacteroidota bacterium
CCAATTACCTTTAGCTTCTGCTATAATGATATCGGTTTGCATTTTCTGAAGCTCTAACTCTTTTTCTTTTAGAACCTGCATTATTTTGTTCCTCGCTTGAATGCGTTCCTCATCAGAGGTAAATAGGTTGTCAATTACTTTACCAATGTCTCCAATTACATTTGCTCCAAAAAATTCTAGTATTTTTTTCATTCTAAAGGTATGAGTTAAATATTGTTATTGTAGTACCCTGCTCCTGAACGTCAGCTAAGGCTAAATGAAACCTTTTAAGAGCGTCTCCGCTTGCTAGGGTGTCGTAGTATCCATCTGCATTTAATTCGCCCAAATACGTGCCGGGTGCAATGCATCCGTTTATCTCATCCCACATATTTGCAACGTGAATTTTACACTCTGAACGGTTAGGCACATCTTTTAGTTCCCACACCATTCCAAACTTAGTAGAGTTCTCCCATACCAAAGGATAAGTTCCTGTTGGTACATTAGACACATTCCTTTCATTATTCCTATCACCCCTTTCAATACAAGGACTGATATAAATAGGCTGACGGAACTTGTCTAAAACAATTAAAGAGCCTGTAGACTGATTCTCATCCATCCAAACTCTCTGTAAAACTACTCGCTTGCTCATTTCTTTTTGCTATTTCCATCACGTCTTTCCTTGTCTAACAAGTACCAACGTTGAATCGTATATCCGATAGACGCACTAAGCAAAATTATTTTTAATACCATGTCTATGTGTGCAAAAGACATAGCTAGGGTTATTCCATTTATTACATACAACTTTAAATCGGACATATTCATTATGATTTTGTATAAGGAAAAGCATTATTTAGCTTTTCTTTTCTCTGATTGCAACCACATGGTTTTTTTCTAGCCTTAGACACCGTGTCCACTAGCCTCTTAATACCTGTTGCGGTTGTTATTTTTTCTATTGTGTCTCCAAGACCTTTTGATTCTAACATTTGATTTTATTTACAATTACATTTTTTGTCATCACCCTTGCATTTAGAGCAAGCGTAGTTTTTAAACATAAGCCAATATAACAAAGAGTTCCATTCTTTTTTAATAAAATCTAAAAATCTTTTTCTTATTCCAACTTTTACTGCTTTGTTTTTCTTTTTCATAGCACTATCTTTTTTTTCCGTTTGCAAAATTTCTTTTTGTTCTTGATGGAACAATAGCAGGAAGTTTCATCTTACCTCTAGTTGGTGGGTTGTATGGTATTCCTTTAGCCTTGCTCATTACTTTGTAGATTTAGCTCCGGAACATTTCCATCGCTTGCGTGATAAATTATTTGGGGTGTTAGGGTCGTTTCTTTTTTTAGCAGAAAGCCTTTTCTTTATACCTAAACTTCTAGCACAATAACTGTCACCCTTAGATGTACCGGGTCTTACCCTTGGGCCTCCCCCTCTAGCATTACCTGCCTGTCCATAGCTTACCCTCCTACCTGATGAGGTAACCTTAACTTTCGCTTTCCCTTTCCTTGGTGTTGCCATATTATTTTTTTACGCAGTTGTTTACTCGCTTAACTTTACCGCTTGCGGTTTTTTTTCTGCTTGGAGATTTCTTAGTCCCTTTAGCAACATAGCCTGTCCAACACTTCTGCTTATATGCCATAACTATTTTTTACCAACTTTAGCGTATACACTATTCGCTATTTGCTTGTTAGATGGTAGTCCAAACTTTTCAGGTTTTCCTCCCATTGATTTACTTGCATGCGTGAAATAAGGTTTCATTGTTTTGTTCATGATATTTTTATTTAGATAATTTTCCTTTGATATTTCCTTCCTCGTCAAAATACAAATCTTGTGTTTTTTTGGCCTGTTTTTTTATTGAGTCTCGTAATATATCTAAAGACTCACCTACGTCCTTGTACCCATGTCGTTCCAACTCATTAATCATAGAGGTAAATCTAATCTCAGTATCTTGTAATTCTTGCTTTATACCCATCTTAACCATGAGCTTAAATGATTCAAGTGCCTTAATGTTTATTACTTCAGGTTCTAAGTCTATAACACCCCCTATGCCTCCTAGTGGATTCTCTAACATTTGAAGTACTGCTGTTGCTTGTTCTATATTTAATTTTATTACCATGGTATTTTTTTAAGCGATTCCGTCTCTAGACATATTATTAAATCCTCTTCTTTTTAAATTGTAGTCAGACTCTCTCTGCTCAACTTTATTGGCTCTTTTTTTAATTCTATTAGAACGATTGAAAAGTCGTTTTTCTTTTCTCATCCTTCCCTCGTCTAACGCAATATTAGCTTTGTTTAAGACTCTGTCTGCTCTTTCACGCATCAATACAGACCTAGATTTCATCTGTGCTCCAATAGGTAGCTTCTTGTCCTTAGTTTGTGTTGGTGCTAATGGTTTTGATATTCTTGGATTTTTCATGCTGTTCTTGTGTTTTTTGGCCTTTGCTTATAGCCTCTAGTTCTTTTGATTTTCGTAACCTGACCAAGTTGCTTTAATCCCTTTGGCCCACTAGCATTAGCAGGAGCACTAGGTCTTCTTGTCCTGTTAGTCCACTTTGTCGTGTCTCTTTTTTTAAAAGTAGATAGGTCAGCAACCTGAGCTGCCTTCTTCGCTGCCGCTTCTTTTGCTGCTTTTTTTTCTGCCGCTATTTCCTCTGCAGTTTTCTTACCCATAATATTATATCTTTGTTGCAAAGTTAATGAATTTAATTAAATTATATTTTAATGCGATTACCACCAAACGATTACCTAAAATATTGGCGTGTTATCAGGTACTTCATACTCAAAAAGTACAAACTAACTACAGGAGAACTTGATGTACTCCTTTTTCTTTATTCCGAAAAATACTTTAGTAAAGACAAGTTCAATGAATTTGATGAACTTATATCTTGGGATGTCAATAGATTTGACAAACTTCTAAGAGATGGATGGGTTGTCGTCTTCCGAAAAAGACAAGGCAAGAAGAAAGCATTATACGAAGTATCGTATAAAGGAAGACGTATGCTTGGCTCTATGTACAAGAAGTTAAGCGGAGAAGAAATACCTGAGTCCCCCTCCGTTAACCCTATGTTCTTAAAGAACGTCTCATACACCGACAAGGTGTATCGCAATATGATAATAGAAATGAATAAGTTTATAAGACAACAACGACATCCTTCTCCATGATTATCGTACACATCTTCTCTTTTATGAGCATGGTGTATCCTGCACGAGAGTCGTAGAATATATTATCACCCTTCATAAGAACAGTAACATCACTACCCACCTCAAGTATAAATCCTTTTTTGTATCTTAGCAGGTTAGCTTCCTCTGCACCCAAGATTAATCCTGACTCAGTTTTTACAGATTCCTTTACCTCATCAATCAATATGTATTTACCTATTGGTCTCATAGCTTTTTCTTTTGGTTTTATGGAAGCTAGTTTCTTCCAATTCTTTGTTGTATTCATTTTACTCATTACTAGCCTTTTGTATATATCATTACTAATTCTACAGAACAATCTTCTTCTTGGCAAGTGTAATTGCTTACTATACCATCTCCCTCTAGTCCGTGGTCTTCTGCCATGTGGTCTCCCCCCCATAGCAGTTCCGTTTGGCAGTCTCTACATTTAAACATATTACTTGGCTTCATAGGTTCGTGCAAGAGTTATAATTGCATTGGTAGACAGTATACTAATAGCAACAGACACAGCGTTCTGTAGTGCTGACTTGGTTACCTTCAATGGGTCAATAACACCCATCTTATACATATCACCCCACTCGCCTGTCTTTACATTCATTCCCCAATTCTCTTGGCAGAAATCTATATCCTTAAACACCTCAGGGTTTAAATCAATACCTGCGTTCTCATATATCTGAAATAGCGGAGCTTTCATTGCAAAGGTTAATATCTCTCTAGCAATACGCCTTGACTCAGGATACCCACCTTGAATCTCAGTATCAAATATGCGAGTGGCATACCATAACGCCACACCACCTCCGGGAAGTATACCCTCCTCTAGTGCAGAGCGTACAGCACATACAGCATCATCGACCCTGTCGTACAGTTCCTTGTGCTCTAGGTCAGTCTTACCCCCAACAAATATTGTACCTACCCCACCTGTAAGCGAAGCAATACGTGATAGGATAAATTCCTTCTCACTCTTCTTATCTGAATTATTATGCTGCTCACGAAGTTGGCCAACTCTCTCAGCAACCTGCTCAGAAATTTCCATAGACTCTTTTACAATAATAGTAGATGTGCTATCAACTACAACCTTGGCCGCAAAACCTAAGTCACTAAACTCAATCAAGCTGAGGTCATCACCGGTCTTCTCAGAGTAGTATGTAGCACCTACAGCAATCGCAATGTCCTGCATTAGCTCGTGTTGCTTGTACCCAAAGTTAGGTGGTGGTATAGTACACACCTTTATGTCACGCTTCATCTTATTGGCAGCCAACGTGTTAACAACATTTGTTGAGCATGGTGCAATAATAAGCAGCTTCTTATTGTCTGTTGT